>CAYOQM010000040.1:13931-15283 GCA_964406065.1 uncultured Verrucomicrobiota bacterium | reverse complement strand
TGCCGCTGATCAAACTGCTGCGCCCGGCCATCAGCAATCTCTGGGCCTACCCGGAGACCGGCTTCCATCCGCTCTCCGTTATCGGGGTCAAGGAACGTTACGCCAGGGAGGGCCTCAAGCATGCTCTCGGCATGCTGGGCGAAGGCCAGATGTCGCTGACCAAGATCATGATGGTCGTCGATCACGATGTCGATGTGCGCGATTTCAGGCAGGTCAGCCGCGCCATCTGGCAGAATCTCGATGCCGCCGAGGGACTGCATCTGCTCGCGCCAACGGCGCAGGACACCCTTGACTTCACCGGGCCGGCGATGAACACCGGGAGCAAGCTGGTTCTGCTCGCCACCCGGGGAGAGCGCCCTCCCCGGCGTACCCCCCCTCCCCCGCCGCCGCCTCGTCCGACGGAGGTTCATCGCCAGATACTCGGGTTAGTTGCCTTGGGCGAAGCCTTCCTGGTGGCCCAAGTGGGGGCAAATGCCGAAAAGTCCGCCATTCGCGAGGCTCTTTCACGACATCCTGTGACACGTGAATACATTTTCCATGTACTGGTTTCCGAGGATGTTCCGCTTGATGACATCCGGCTCCTGCTCTGGGGCTGGTTCACCCGATTTGATCCGCTGGTTGACCTCCATCCGGCAGCGCTTCACCCCGCCGGGAACCGGATGCTCATGAGTTTCCCCATTGCCATCGATGCCACCTGGAAACCCGGCTACCGGTTGCCGGTGGCGTTTGACCCGGAACATGAGCGCCGGGTCGCCGCGGCATGGACAACCTATGGCCTGGGCGGGGAGTGAGATGAAAGCGGCGGAACGCGACACCCTGATTTCCGCGCAAGACAACCGGAACATGTTCAACCACATCGCCCGGAAATATGATTTCCTGAATGCCATTATGTCGCTCGGCCTCCACCGGTACTGGCGGAATCAGGCCATTCACAGCCTGCTCTCAAGGCAGGGCAATCACTTCCTGGACATCGGATGTGGCACAGGCGACATGATGATGGCCATAGCGCGAAACAAACCTGATGCGACGATTACCGGCATTGATCCGGCCCCTGATATGCTGGCCGTTGCAACAGGAAAAATCCGAGCCGCACGCCTGGAGGACCGCCTACACTGCCAGGAGGGAAATGCCACGGCCATGGTGTTCGGCAAGTCCGAGTTTGATGGTATCGCCTGCGCTTTCTGCCTTCGCAACATAGAAGACCGGGCGACCTCGTTTGCTGAAATGCGACGGGTATTGCGTCCGGCGGGAACCCTGGCCATATTGGAACTGACGGTTCCTGCCCATCCCCTGTTCAAGGCGATCCACCGCCTTTACACCCGTCGGATCATCCCCTTGCTGGGACGCTGGTT
>CAYOQM010000040.1:0-13921 GCA_964406065.1 uncultured Verrucomicrobiota bacterium | reverse complement strand
GATGCCTATCGTTATCTGGCTGATTCCATCGATCACTTCCCGGCAGGCTCCGTGATTGAGGAAGAAATGACGAAGGCAGGTTTCGTGGACGTGAAAGCACGGGCTCTAACCGGGAGATTTGTCACACTGTTCAGCGGAAATGCTCCGGCGCGCGGAAGGGACACCTTTGCCCTGAAGTTCGCGGCCCCGGCCTACGCCAATTCCGTTCCCCTGGCCCAATTCATTCCAGAGATCTGCCAGGATGCGGAAGTGATCCTGGATTATCCGGCCCGGCTGCTGGAACGACTAATGAATAGAGAAGTTGATGCCGCCCTGATGCCGGTGGCGGATTACTTCGCCGCCCCTGGTCTGGATATGGTCAACGGCCTGGGAATCGCCGCCGAACAGCGTGTCCGCAGTGTTTTACTGCGGTGCCATCGGCGTCTGGAAGAGGTCGAAACGGTAAAACTTGACACGGCCTCCCGCACGTCAAACGCCCTGGCCAGGATCCTGCTGGAACGCCATTGGAAGCGTCCGGCGCGCTTTGTCGAGGGGGGGAGTAAAGACAGCACGGACGCCGAGGTGGTGATTGGGGACAGGGCATTATGCGAGCCGGCGGGCCCCGGCGGCGATTATGACCTGGCGTCTGCCTGGCATGCCATGACCGGCCTGCCCTTCGTCTTTGCGGTTTGGGCTTTCCGGAAGGATCATCCCCGCCCCGAACGGCTTGCGGAAGTTGTTCGGCAAGCCAAGGAAGCAGGACTTGCGGCCTTGCCGGAAATCGTCAGGCAACAGGCCGCCAAACTTACACTGGAAGAACCCTTCTGCCTGGATTATTTCACCCGCTGCATTCGCTACGATCTCGGTCCGCGGCATCTTGAAGCCATGCGCTTGTTCCGGGAAATGATTGCCGGCGATCAACAATAAGCCAGGGGCTGCACTGGAGCTTTCCCCCGGCATGATTTCCCCCTATTTGGAACCCGGCTTCACCTTCTCAATGGAGGCAACATCAGAAGCCTTGATCGTCTTGTAGATTCCTAACTGGGTTTCCAGTTTAATGTCCCCGTCGGGAAGTTTCTCCCCCAATATCCCCGTTAGCTTTTCCCCGGAGACAAGCCGGATCTCGGTGTCTGCCACGAAAGAACGCTTGAGCACCTCTTTTAGCACAAGCGTTTGCCCCTTCTGGATCGTGATGCGCTTCTCCACCGTGCCGTATCCTTTCAGCATGAACATGATCTTGTGTTCGCCGACAGGCAACTCAAAGGCAAGTTGTCCCACAGACTGATTTGCCTCTGGCACCACCGCGCCTTTTTCCTGGCCATCCACAACTACCGTCACGCCGTCGGGTTTAGCCATGACTTCCAGACGTCCGGCATTGCGGATCAGGACGAATTCCTCGACCGACCTCTGGGCCGATTTCAACTCCACGGTCCGGGTAATCGGATCGTATTCGTCCATTTCGGCACGCAAGGCATGGCTGCCCGTGCTCAATCCGTCCAGAGTCACCGGGGTCTGGCCTTTGAGCACATCGTCGACGAACAACTTTGCTCCCGTCGGCGTTGAAATTACGGAAAGCGAGCCGGGGATGACTTTCAGAGTCATGTCCAAGGACTGTTCTTCATTGGCCTGTAATTTGACCGTGGCGCGGGATATTTCGTAATCAGGAAAGGACAGCACCACCTCGGCGTCGCCCACCGGAAGGCGATCGAGCGTACAGGGCGTGATTCCCTTCGATAATCCATTCACCGTCACCGCGGCGCCTTCCGGCTGGGACCGGATCGTCAGGCTGGCGGAATCCGAGGCCAGGACTACTCTCACTTTTTGAGGCACACGATCCTTCACTTCAAACTCAACATTCCGGCTCAAGTACCCTGTGGCGGTAGCCCTGACGCGGTATTGACCTAACGGAAGGTCGGTCAGAAGCAGCGGCGCCTTGCCGCGGTGTGCCCCGTTGATTTCAATCTCGGCACCTTCCGGCACGGACTGCAGTAAAACTAATCCCATCACTCGTTCCAGCGGAATACTCAGCGAAGCGCGCTGACCGCCGACCAGCGTCACCGTGCGACGCACAGGAAGGAATCCGGTCTTTTCGATCCCGACCAGGTGGAGACCGGGGCGCAACCCGTCAAGGGTCAGGGGGGTCACATCCCGGAGGATGCCGTCACACGTCACCATGGCCTTGTCCGGATCCGTTGCCAGACTGAGACTGGCCGACAATTCCTGCGCCCGTGCCGGCAGGCTCAAAACACAAATCACAACCGCAACCACATTCCCAAGAATCGTTGTCGTCATATTATTTGTCCGTCGTAAGATGCCGTTGCACATCCACCAGGGTCTTGCCTGCCGTCTTATTGCGTTCATCCGATCGGTCCGGAATCATCTCGCAAATGATCTTAAGTTGCCGATCCGCCTCGGCCCAGTCCCTCAATTTGACGGCCCGCTCTGCGACGAACCGGAGGTCGTCATACCGCCGCTGCAAATCCCGCTCGCAATCCGACCTTCCGTTGAGAGCTTCGCCATAGAACACCGGTTTCGGCTCGATGGTTTCAAGATAAAGTTCACATTCCTTGAAGGCCCGGATGGCATTGAACAGGTTATCCTCCCGCACCTCCCGCTCCTCCCTCAATTTCTTGGCTTGAAGCAGGGACGTCCGGGCGACTTCAATCAGCGTGGCGGGATCGATGGCCAACGCCGCAAGGCCCAGCTCATTCTTGCCGAATTCCTCGATCATTCCCCGGGCGGCAGCGAACTCATCAGGCTCAACATGGTTTACCACCTTGATGCGCCGCGTATTCAGCCCGATGGTGACCGAAAGATCGGAGGCCTCATAGATCCCCGGCGCCAGTCCCGAATAGTCCTCGCGGAGGTCGAAAATCCGCGTCGCCTGAAGCGACCGGGCCAGATCTGCTATTAGTCCGGAGTCGACCTTTTTCTCACGCCGCACATGGCGGTCGCTTTGCAGGTCATCCACCTGAACCGCCAGACTGCCCTTGCGAAGATCCAACTGATAGCGGAAGATATTCGAAACGCCCCCCTCCACATGCTCGAAGGTAAGCTCCAAGTCCGGAACGACTTCCACGGGAACAGGCGGCAACGCCTTGTCGCTCCCGGTGATCAAGGCCCCCAGCTTTTCCCAGGGCATCCAGGCAAGCGCCACGACCAGTGCCATCATGCCCGCAACGAACACCAGCTTGCGGCGCAATACCCCGCCCTGATCATGACCCGTCGCCCGCCCCGCCCGGGACAACCCGAGATCAAGCGTCGTCTCGCCCCCCGGGGCGGCGGCAGGAATGGCCATAGGCGTGGCAGTCTCCTCCCCGGCATGGACAACCTTCAGCCGGGTCATTCCCAGCAGAATTTCATCCTGCAGCTGAAGGCGCTGCTCCTGGACGGGAAGGCCATTGACCGTGGTCCCGTTCACACTGCCAAGATCCGACACCCATAGCTCCCCGCCCGGCTTCATGAAAAACCGGCATTGAAAGCGGGACAGGGTTCCATCCTCGATCGAGATATCATTGCGGGAGGATCGACCGATACGAATGCCGGCCGGGGGCACATGGATCTCTCGCCCGTTTTCCGGCCCTTCCGTCACTAACAGATGAATTGTGTTTGCCATAACGCCCTTCTTTTCGCAGTTCCGTCCTTATCCGGACTATATTGACCTGATAATCTGGAGAATGATCGGCCCCAGAAGAACCAGAAATACCGCCGGAAAAATAAAGGTAACGAGCGGGAACAGCATTTTCACCGGGGCTTCATTCGCCATTTTCTCCGCTCGCTCAAACCGTCGCTGCCGCATCTGGTCCGCCTGGATCCTCAGGATCGAGGCAATTCCCACCCCCAGCTCGTCCGCCTGAACCAGGGCATTGATCACGGAGCGAAGATCAGGCTGATCGACGCGGTCGGACATATCCTTCAACGCCATTCGCCGGGGTTTTCCCAGTTGGATTTCTCGCAGCACACGCAGGAGCTCCTCGCCCAGCGCATCGACCCTGCCCCTTTCAACAATGCGCTGCATGGCGCTCATAAAATCAAGTCCGGCCTCGACCGACAGGGTCAGGAGGTCCAGGACGAAGGGCAACGCCTTCTGGATGATGCGGTGACGCTGGCCCAGCACCTGCTTCAACCAAAGGCCGGGAAACGCGTAGAACCAGAGCAGAATGATCAGGGTAAAGGAGCCCTCATGACTGCGCAACACCAGGCCCGCCTTTCCGGGGATCATCGCCATCAGGGCCCACATCAGGGCCACGAGCAGGGATCCCAGCACCGCCGGCAACAGGACCTTGAAGGCCATCAACTCCTCCGGCGCCAGCAGTCCGCTGAATCCGGCCGCGGTAATCTTCCGGGAGAGCGATGCCAGGGGTTTCGCGAAAAATGGCTTACGAAACACGGGGGCAAGGTTGGGCGCCAGGGGGAGCAACAACCGGAAGCTGAAGGGAAGCCGCCGTTCCTGGCGCCGCCCATCGGCCAGGGTCACATAGGTGACCTGCTTCAGGATCTGGGCGCAATACCAGGCGGAAAGGCCCGCGAAAACGGCCCACATCACGCACATTCCGTATTCGATCGCGCTATTCATATCAAATATCAATCCGGATGATCCTGTGAATCACCAGAGCTCCCACGCCTTCCAAAAGGGCTACGATCACCAACAGCGTGATTCCGAACCCGGATCTCAGAAAGGTCATCATCATGGCAGGATCCAGAATGAACAGGGCCATGGCGAGCAAGAGCGGCATGGCGCCGACAATGACCCCCTGCAACCGGCCCTGGGCCGTCAGGGTACGGATGCGCATCTCGATCCGCAACCGCTCCCGGATGGTGTGAGCGATCTTCTCAAACACCTCCGTCAGGTTGCCGCCCGTCTGCCGGGCCGTTTCCAGCGCCGCGACCATCAGGACGAGGTCATCGCTCCCGACGCGCTTCTGCATTCCGTCGAAGGCCTCCTCAAGGCGCATGCCAACGCGGGTCTGATGCAGAAACATGCCGAATTCCTGCGCGAGCGGATTCTGACCTTCGCGCACCACCAATTCGATCGCCTGCTGAACGCTGAATCCCGCCTTGAGGGCATTGCTCATGTTCACCAGACTGTCAACCAACTGGAGGTTGAACCGCTGCAGGCGACGCTTGCGCATAACGCCCATAACGGTTCGCGGAATCGTCCAGCCCAAGGCCGCCAGCACCACCCCGGCCCCTGCACCCGTCATGACCGAAGAGCCATCCGCCCCGCCGAACAGAAGGAACCCGATGAGAAAACAGATCGCCGACGAGGCCAGCGCGAGTTCCAACACGCGCTTCGCCGGGATGAACAGGAAGAGGTCTTCCATCTGACGGGAGGTGCTTTCCGAGTAGGCCGCCGCATAATCCGTGGCCGCCGACCTGAACGACTGCAGGATAAAGTAAGTGAGCCCGCCCAGACAGAGCAGGTATAACCCGGGAACAAACCATAATATGACCGTTGCACTCATGATCAACCGGCCTGCCGTTTCGGATCAAACAACGAGAGATCCACCGTCACCCCACGGGCGCGCAAATCGTCCAGGAACGTGGGGACCGAGCCCGTCGGGGTGAATCGCCCCACCACTTTTCCATGCACACTGACCCCCGTCTGTTCAAACACGAACAGATCCTGCATCGTGGTGCGTTCCCCCTCGCTGCCAACCACCTCGGTCACGTTGACCACCCGGCGCGAACCGTCACTGAGCCGGGCCTCGTGGATAATGATATCCACCGCCGAGGTGATCTGTTCGCGGATGGCCCGCAGCGGCAAATCCATACCGGACATCAGTACCAGGGTTTCCATGCGCGAAATGACATCCCGGGGGGAATTCGCATGCACCGTGGTCAGTGATCCGTCATGGCCGGTATTCATGGCTTGGAGCATATCCAGCGCCTCGCCGCCGCGGCACTCCCCCACGACAATGCGGTCAGGCCTCATGCGCAAGGCGTTGCGAACCAGGTCGCGAATCGTCACCGCCCCCTTGCCTTCGATATTCGGGGAACGCGCCTCAAGCGAGACAACATGTTCCTGCTTGAGTTGCAGCTCCGCGGCATCCTCAATCGTGATGATCCGCTCGGTCTCGGGAAGAAAGCTGCTTAAGACATTCAGCAAGGTCGTTTTTCCTGATCCGGTTCCGCCCGACACGATGATGTTCTTGCGGGCCACGACACACGCCTTGAGGAAGTCACGCATCCCCGCTGTCCAGGTATTCAGCCTCACGAAATCCTCCGCCGTCAGGGGAATCCGCGAGAATTTCCGGATCGTCAGGCAGGGCCCGATCAGCGACAGGGGATGAATGATGGCATTCACACGGGATCCGTCCTTCAAACGGGCATCCACATAGGGCTGGCTTTCATCGATACGCCGGCCCAGCGGCGAGACGATGCGCTCAATGACGGCAAGCACGGACTTGTCATCCAGAAAGGTGCGGTCGGTCAGCTCAATCTTTCCGTTCCGCTCCACGTAGACATGGAGGGGACCATTCACCATGATTTCCGTCACGTCGGGATCGTCGAGCAAATCCTCGATGGCCCCCAGTCCAACCGCCTCGTCATAGACTTCCTTCGTCAGCGTCTGCGGGGTAATCCCGGGCGGAAGCCGGGGTGCCACATCCTTCACGATCCCCTCGACGGTCGTGAGCACCCGTCGCCGGAGTTCACCTTCGTCGATATGCGACGCCGTGAGCCGCTTGATATCCATCCGCTCGATCAATTCCTTGTGAATTTGCTGCTTGATCGCCTGGCGACGGGCCACTTCCCGCTCATCCCGAGCATCCGGCACCGGCACAACGGGCGCCGTTACGGCTGCCTCTGAAGAGAGTTTCTGATCCGGGGGAGGCATCGCTTCACTGCGGTCGGTGTCGGGTCTTTCGGATAACAACCTCAGGGAAAAGCTCCCCACCGCCAGGGTCTGCCCCTCCAACACCTGGGCCCGCCCTTGAATCACGACCCCGTCAATCAGGGTTCCGCCAAACGTCAAATCCTCGATCCAGCAGTCTTTGCCGCGCAGATTGAGAATGAGATGACGTCCGGACACCCTCTCGCCGCACAGCACCAGACGGTTCTCCGGTTCGGCGCCCACGGAGTAGAGCCCGGGCGGGATTTCCATAACCTGAACCGCGCCATCCTGTTTGCGGATCTCGAGATACATCATTGAACACCCTTATGCCGTATGATCTGCTGGCGGTAACTGTTCAGTTCGGGAAGTTCGCGTTCCACCATGTCGAAATTGACTTCCGGCAGATTCTTCTCGTAACTCACATCCTCCGGGTTCCTCAACGCCAGCGTCAGGTGGCCACGCATATTCTCCACGAATACCAGTAGTTCCGCCTCCCTGGGGGACACCTCGACCGTCACGGTGCTATAGCCGGTATTCAGCCGCGTTCGATCCCCGGAATCGCTCTTTCCCAGCGTCTGCCCGGTCGCCAGGAGGGTGACATCCTGCAGGAGGGTCAGGGTGACCCATTCCGTCTTTTCGGGATCCTTGCGGGAAGGGAACGTAAACGAGCCCATGATATCCACGCGGTCATTGGGCTGGAGCAACCCGCTCACCCCGGCGGCTCCCCCGATGGTGATGGAAATGGCCCGCATCCCCTTCGGAATCACCGGGGCCAGTCCGGATCCTGGCCGGAACGGAACATCCACGTACGACCACATCAGCGCCTCACCGGCATCCAGGCGGTATTTCAGTTTCTTGCCGAAAATCCGCTCCTGATCATCCACGGTTATCGAATTCTTGCTGACGGCCCGCCCCGGCATGCTGATCGCGGCCAGATCCTTCTTCAGCAGCACGGTGCCATCGGGCAGATCCTTCTTGGCCACTAGGACGTCCACCTGCCGTTCGCTGGCAATGAGTTGCTGCCGTTCCGTCTCGATCTCCGCCATGCGGGCGGCGAAGTAACTCCGGGTCATCCAAAACGCCAGCAACCCGACTATTACGGAAATGATCAACACCATGCGTTGCTTCATGAGACTGTTCTCCTGTTCATTGCTTCACGGCACCCGCCTTATGTAGCAAGGTCACGCGTGTTTCACCATTTGAATCTGTATCCCCGATCCTGACCCAGCAGAGGTCGGATCCCTTGATATACATCGATAACCCGGGCCGGGCCACCGTACGGAAACTCCGAACCCATCCCTCCCGGGCCATGGCCCCCTCATGGAAGAGCGCCAGGCTCTCCCTCGTCATCCGGCTTGACACCCTTTCCAGCGTGGTCCGCGTGTCGCCGTTTCGCAGCAGGCTCAGGACGCGCGCATCGGAAGAAATCGGCACATCCTCCAACCCATGGCGCGCCAGGGAGGGGTGCGAGGAGGCCGCCTCTGAAGCCGGCTGAGTCACCGACACCAGCAACAGCGGGCCCCGGGGCTCGGGTTCAAGCGCCACCCATCGCACGGTTTTGCCGCCCCTGGAAACCTTCCCCATGGCCATTGATTCATCCGCCTGATGTCGGTCCCCCGCATCCTGCGAGACGGCGGCGCACGCCACCCTTACCGCCTCCCAGCCTCCCTCGCATACGGCCACGCTGACATCGGCATATCCGCCATTGATCTGCATGACCGCCTGGTACACCTGGGCGCCAAATGATCCCGGATCGAACAGGTTCCCGACCGGACCGTCATTGCGGAAAACCCGGGCCTGAAGCCAGGGGGCGGACAGACCCACCAGTCCCAGGCCGATCATCAGTCGGAGCGTATGGCGGCTCACCATCAATAGATTCCTTTCATCCAGGTCATCCAGGCCGAACCCCGCACCTCAATCTCGTCCGCCTGGTAAATCAGGTCGCGAATCACCGGGACCAGGGCAATGCGATCCTTATGTTCCCCCTGCACAAGCCCGAATAGGGTTGCCGGCAGGACGCTTTTTGAAATTGCGGAAACCGGATTGTCCGGCATGATCCCGTCCAGCTGGGTGGGGTGCGCGTAGGCAACGATCCCGTCCGTTACCACTGCGGGATCGTCAGGAACAAGATCATCGTCGCGTGAATACGCGATCCCGTCCGCCCCCACCGTGCAACTCCTGATGAACCGGGGCGCGGCAAAGGAAGACACCGGCATCATGGCTTTCACACCAGCCTGGCGACGGGCTTCCATCATAGCCCGTGACTGATGAACCCCGAGCCAGCCAACCTGGATGATCCCGGCCAGCAGCACAAGAATGACAACCAGCGCCACAATCAATTCGACGACCGCCTGCCCGTTCCGGCAGTGTGGCTTGAATGTGATGTCCGGCCTCCTGTTGCTCATCGCCTAATGTCCCCGTCGCGAGCCCCCGCCCGGGCCCCCGGCCCCGCCGGTTTCCTGACAGTTCCCGCTGTTCAATTTCAACCAGTCAATTCCCGTCTGGCGGAACACCGGATTCGCCCAGGCCAACAATTGCTGACAATACCAGCAACTCGACACCGTCCGTCCGGAGTCCAGATAGTCCTGAAGGTGGCCTTCGATATGATCACGCCAGACCAAGTCAAACGCCCCCCCCGCTGGAGTCGAGGACGCATCCAGAGGAATGAGGCGAATATCCCGGAAGGCGGGAATCACCAGATGATACTGATTGGGACGGACAGGCTGCTCCCCCGACTCGAGATAGCCGAATGGTTTAGCGGCGGCAGTCCACGTAATTTTACTGACGGCCGGCGTGGCAGAGGCGGGACTCCGGTCCCAGGTCAGGAAGGAGCGTTTTGGATCGGAGCCCGGGGTGAGCCGGGAGGCTTCGGCCATCACGCGTGCGGCGGCATCCGCGCCCGAATAATCATACTGGGCTTTGACCGGCCCGGCCGCCGGGAAGGCGTTCTGGCCGAACGGCGAAATGGCGTCCCACGCGGACCAGATGTTCTGATCATAACAATACCAAACCGAGGTCACCGTCCCCGCCGAAGCCATAGGGGCAACGGGAAGTCCCCTGTCCTGCCCCACCTGGGCCAGCAGGGCAAGTCTGTCCGCATTCGCGACCAGTTCCTGTCGTCTGAGCCCAAGCCCGTAGTATTCGCTGTTAACCGGATCCGGCTGAGGAATAACCGGAGGCAACGGCGGCCAGGAGCGATAATCCACGTAGAGTTGCAGGAAACTATAGGCATGGTGATAAAACCAGCACCAATCCTCACCCGCCACGGCATCATAGAAATCGAGGGACAGCAGCATGGAACCACCCTGGATGTCCGAGTAATAGTGCGCATTGTCAGGCCCGGCAGCAACTCCGTTCAAGGCCACCGCCTCGATCATGGCCGCGTAGTCCTTCCAGCAGTCAGGGTAGGGTTCGCGGAACAGCATTTGCCCGTCGGACCCCTCTGACGTGTATTCGGTCAACACTTCATTGGCATGGGCTTCCAGTCTGGCTGCAAAGCGTTCATTGTTAAAAATGCCGTTGTTCTTTGCTGCCTGTTGGGCTGCTTCAAGGCCGATCATGGGCCCCACATAGCACAATCGGGCTTGGAGATCATTGATGTCGGAGGCCTGATTCGTATCGCCCTGCGACAGGGCTACCGCCTGCATCACATTGAGATCCCCAATGAGATTGAGCGTAGTGGCCTGCCACCTGGCACCGGCCAGGGCGGCGGCATCCCCCGCATTCTGGCTGAGCGCCTTGAAGAAAATAACCTTGTGGAGGTCGATATTCCACCGCACAACAAACGAAAGAATCACCACCACCATGACAATGAAAATCAGGGTCTGTCCGGACCGGTTCCGGATCCTTGTTCGCCTGGCTCCCTCGTGATTCTTTGTCAGCTTGGTCATTCGTCGCACAGGCCAATTACCAGCCACAGTCCTCTAAATAGAGCGTAGAGTGTTCATCAATCATGTTGGTTCCGCGGAGCGGAACGGTGTCGGCGGCGTAAAAGGCACGATGGAAAGGAAAGTTGAGGGGAAAATCCTGCACGGTCGTTTCCAGGAGGGTTCCGTCGCCCAGGGATCTGGAAATCCCCCCCCGGATCGTAGCCCACGATGCGTAGTCCAGGGTCGCCCCTAGCTGCCCTTCATTCTCCCTTCCCAGGTATAGGGGGATCCGGGCAAATTCCACGTTGCGTTGCTGCGCAGGACCGCCTTGATGAGATGGATACACGAGCAAACCCCCGTTGGGAAGGGCCCCCACCCGGATGGTTTTGAAAACCATGAACCGATTCAGTCCGACGGCCCGGGCACGGGCCCCGCGTCCGGCGGCATAGTCAAGAATTTCCTGGGCCGCAAAAAGCTGAGAAATCTGGAATACTCCAAAAAAAACCAGACAAACCACTGCCAAGACCAGACAGGACTCAATCAGTCCCTGCCCCGCCCGGAAGTGCAAGGCCGACCCCGGCGGAAACAACTCCCGGTTCCGCCTGTGGGACTGCATCGTCACACCCTGACCTCCGGGTACTTGGATTTACTTCAAATCTTTCATATACTGTTGGGACTTGGTCGCCAGCGCCGCATCCTTGTCAGCGGTGACACCGCCCAATTCCGTCACTCCACCGCCCATCTTTGCCCTGATGGTGTCGCCGAACACCCCGAAAATGGCAATGGCCGCAAGGGCAATGATCGCCACGATGACAATGTACTCAACCATTCCCTGTCCGCTCTTATGATTCCGCTTCATGTCCTGCCTCCTTAAGGATATTCCGAACCGACCAGATCCAGCACTCGCGTCCCGTACTCGCGAAAAGTTCCCAGAAACACCATCATGATGGCCACCGTCGCCAACATCATCCCGGCGATGACTACAAATTCAACCATCGCCTGCCCCGACCTTGAAGGAAACCGGGCCAAAGCGATCATTTTGCCTGAAGAATGGCGATCCATTGACATCTATATAACGATCATACCCGCATGTTTATTGTAAGCAAATCTATAATTCCATGGCTCCCTTGTAAATCCCCGCCATGATCCCGGCTGTTACACCGACATCGAAACTCGACCGCACCGCCTGCCGCCCGGCCCGGCTCAAGGCACGCCACTTGGCCTCGTCAAGCAACACATCCTCAAGCGCACCGGCCAGACCGGCAACATCCCCCGGCTCATAACACACCCCGCCGCCGGTCATCTGAATGATCTCCGGGAAGGCCCCCAGCCGCGGCTGGATCACTGGAACTCCGCTGGCCATCGCCTCCAGCATGAACATGCCGAGCGCCTCGGGGCAGGAAGCGGGAACCGACATCACCGTCAACGACTGCAGGAAACCCGGCCGCCGCGAACGATCAAACTCTTCGCAAAACTCAACAGCTGACAGTAGATTGACTGCCGCCAATCTCCGTTTCAATCCCTCAAGAAAGGGTTGGTCTTCAGGCGTACTGCCGCCGGTAATGCGCAACACCGGGGACTTAACCCGGCCATGCTGATGAATCAGGACAAAGGCCTCCACCAGGGTGCCAAGCCCCATCGATTCCGACATCCGGGTAAGATAGCCGATGACGGGACGGGCGGGATTCCAGTGCGCTTCCCCATAGGAACCGCTGCTGATCCCGATGGGAACGACATGGAAACGTTCCTCGGGAACCCCTATGAGTTTCGCTTGCATCAGGGCACTGTAATACTGGCTCACCGGGGTAAATGTCCTGATATCACGGGCCTTCTCAGACATCAAAGCCCATGCCTGCCCCGCCGCAACCGGTTCCATCGAATCAATCCATGAATCCTCATCCTGAAGCGAGCAGACTACCGGCACCTTCAACTCACGCCTGATCCGGCCAGCCAATCCCAGCAACAGGGCACTGGACAAGTGAACAATGTCCGGACGCTCCCGTGATGTGAGCCAATCCATCAGGCGATCAAGTTCCTGTTTCTGCCCGCCATACTCGCCCCGCAGGACGGACAGCGTCATCGCCTCCAGACCCCGGGCGCTGGTCGTCCCTGCCCTGCGTGAGACCTTTTTCAGCAGCGCCGGGTGATCAAGCCAGCGCCTGAACCAGGGCGCGACAAACCTGAACCCGGGAAGCCTCTGCGAGAGGTAAACACTTACCGCTCCATAGAAGACCGGAATCTGCTCCGCCCCCAAGGTCTCGCCTTCCGCGAACAGGGGAAGATACATGGGGACCAGCACAACATCATGCCCTTGTTTCCGTAAGGCCATGACCAGTTCCTTGTCGCGCATGCAGTTCTGGCAATAGAATGCATCGCCCGTGCCAGGAATAATATGAATGATCTTCATCCGTCAGTATTCCCCTGCAGCGCCCGGATAGACTCAGGGCCTCTGTGCCGCCTGTTGACTGAAATCCAGGGCGACCACGTTTCCCTTGTCATTGCGACAGAATAGAACGCCCTGGCATAGAACAGGGGAAATCCAGCAGGTTTTGCCCAGGACTTGAGGAGCCGAGGAAACGAGATCATATCCGGTCGGAGAGGCCTTGATCACAAAGACCGTCCCGCTTTCATTAATGACTATCAGGTACCCTCCCGCGGCGGTGAGGGCCCCGAACCCGATCTTCGCCTCCCACTTCACCTCGCCGCTGCTGAACTCCACGCACTTTAGACTGCCACTCCCGGCATTGCCGTCGAACCCATAGAGATAGCCTTGAATCAGAACGCAGGTGCCGATATGGTTGCGGACCTTCTTGCTGGCCCACAGTTGCCGAAATTCGCCCCCTCGGGCGTCAAGCAAAGCGCACCCCTTTTCGTAGCCGGACGAAATGAAGATCTTCCCCTCATGCACACCGGGGCCCGCAGAATTCACATCATATGACGTCTCCCAGGCAAACTCCCCGAGATTCTTGCCCGACGCCAGATCAACCAAATAAAGCGCCTTGGCCCCGAAAAGCGCCAGGCGATCCCCTGTCCCGGAATTGAACACAACCGGCGTGGCATAGCCCCCGGTTCCCGCCGGACTAGACCAGATAACGGCCCCGGTAAAACGGTTCAGCGCGACACCATGCTTGCCGGCATTGACCAGAAGCCTGTCTCCCTTGATGACCGGGGAGGAGGAAAAGCCCCATTTCAGATTCTGAGCCCCGCACTCCTTCATCAGATTCTTCTCCCATTTCAA
>CAYOQM010000039.1:0-15468 GCA_964406065.1 uncultured Verrucomicrobiota bacterium | reverse complement strand
TCGCGGGCAAGCGCGAGATCTACTACAACAGCAAGAGCTGGGGCGAATGCCGGTTCGACGAGCAGCCCGAAAGCGACACCCTGCTGGATGACATGGAGGCCATGCTCGGCGTTAACCGCGAGCAGATCGGGTATATTCCCGAGGAGCGCGGGGGGGATGTGGCCGGCCCCCTGGTTGTCATCGATCAGAATCCCGCCACCGGCGAGGTGGTGAAGATTAACTGTGGCAAGCTCGGGACGGGAGCGTGGAGCATTCCGTCGCGGGTTGAGCACCTGAGGTTCGAGTCCGATGCCAAATTCATCCTGGTGATCGAGACCTCGTCTCTATTCCAACGCCTGGTCCACCACCGGTACTACGAGACGGCCAAGTGTGTCCTGATCTCCATGAGCGGGGTGCCCACCCGTGCCTGCCGTCGGTTCATCCGTCGGTTGGCCGATGACCGGAAGTTACCGGTGTTGGTCTTTACCGACGGGGATCCCTACGGCTACTGCAACATCTACCGGACCTTGAAGGTTGGGTCCGGGCAGGCGGCTCACATCAACCGTTTCTTCTGCGTCCCCCAGGCGCACTACCTGGGCGTGACCCCGCAGGATATCCTTGATTTCGGGCTTCAGGACGCCACCCATCCTCTGGAGGAGGTGGACATCAAGCGGGCCCGCGATGCGATGAAGAACGACCCGTTCATCAAGCACCATAAGGAATGGCAAGATACGCTGAACCAGATGCTCAAGATGGGGGTTCGCGTCGAGCAGCAGGCTTTTGCGAAGCATGGCCTGAACTATGTCCTGGAGACCTATCTTCCCGAAAAGCTGAAGCGGGGGAAGTTCCTGCCCTGATTACTTCTTCACCCAAACCGAGGGATCAGCCTGGTACAGGGACATCTCGGAATATTGCAATCCCATGATGATGAGGAAGAAAAGCACGACCACGGACGCGCAGATGACGTAAGGCATGTAGGATTTGGCGGAAACCTGAGGGCCTGACGCGACCAGGGGTGCGGCCGCCTGGGCGGCTTCGGGCTGGGGGGCGCCCGGGGTGCTCGCCTCCGTCGGTAAAGCCGTGGATGATGGTTCCTGCGAGATCTGCGGATTCCGTTTCAGCTTGATTGTCCGTACAGTTGTCATGGCGCACCCTTACCCGTTCTGGTTTGCTTATTAGGCCTTCATGCTAGGCGACCGGCCTTTCAGGCTCAAGCACTTTCTTTTGTCAGGCCATTCGAGGTGTTGGATGAAAAGCGCGGCGATTTTTGCCCGGCGCTTGACTTGCAGTTTGTCCATGATGACGCTCACACGGTTGCGGATGGTTTTTTCGGCGAGGTGGAGTTGCTGTCCGATTTCACGGTTGGTGAGGCCCTCTGCAATGAGTTTGGCGATCCGGAATTCGAGCGGGGCGAGCGACTGCATCCCCGTGTCCTGGCTTTCTTTTTTCGGGGTGCTGTCAAGTCGGGCCAGGCGTGCCAGGGAGTCATTGTCCCAGGCCCGGTGGCCGTCCGCCACAAGGCGGATAGCCTTGAACAGGCTGGGCATGCTGCAGGATTTCAGGAGGAATCCGTCCGCCGCCTGGCGTATGGCTTGCAGCAGCAGTCCATCGTCGGTGAATCCGGTCAGAACCAGGCAGCGGGTCTTGGGGGCCAGCAACTTGACCTCGCGCAGCATCTCAAGGCCGTCCTCCTCCCCCAGGCAGACATCCTGGATCAGGACATCGGGCTGGATCGTCTTGATCAGGGCGAGGCCCTCACCCCGATTGGCGGCCGTGCCGACCACCTGGAGGCCGCGTTCATGGTTGAGGATTCGCCTCATGGATTCGCGCAGGAGGGTATGGTCCTCCACCAGTACGATCCGGATTGAGGGTTTGGGAAGGCGGTCGGTCGGGTCGGGGATCATGGCGGCTCCTGCAAAAGGGGGGTGAACTCAACAACACATTCGGTTCCGGGCGGGTGGTGAGCCATGGAAAAATGGCCGCCCAGATCCGCGGTCAGGGTCGGGACGAGCAGCAGGCCCAGTGATTCGGACGGCTCCATCCGGAATCCTTCAGGGAGTCCCGCGCCGTTATCCCGGATGGCGAGGCGGACGGATCCATTGATCCGGGTGTGGAGGGAAAGTTCGATGGTTCCGGCAGCTCTGCGGTTGAAGGCATGGCGGATGCAGTTCATGACCAGTTCATGGACGAGCAGGCCGCAGGTGATGGTTGTTGCGGCAGAGGTGGCAAGCGCAGGTCCGGTCATGATTTCCCGGTATTTCAGATCCGGACGCAGTCCGGTGATCAGCTCCCTTGACAGGGAAGAAAGGTAGGCGCCCAGGGGGATATCAGCCTGGCTGCCGGCGTGTTGCAGGGAAGTGTGGATTCTGGCCATAGCCAGGATGCGGTGTTCGGCCTCCAGCAGCGCCGAGCGGGCCGCGGCATGGCCTACCCGCAGGGACTGGAGATTGAGCAGGGACGAGGTGATGTTCAGCTGGTTGGCCACCCGGTGATAGACCTCGCGCACCAGCAGGTCTTTCTGTTGCACAAGGGCTTTCATGTTCATCATATCCGAGTGCCGCGCCCTGGCGATGGAAATGCTGCGGGCCAGATCCGCGGGATCCGGGGGTTTGAGGAGGTGGGCGCCTGCGCCGCTGGCGGCCACCTCCCGAAGCAATTCCGGGGAGTGATGGGCGGTGATGATAACCGTCGGGGTTGGCTGACTTGCCTGGATCTGTCGTGTGGCCTCCAGGCCGTCGAGGCCGGGCATCTTGATATCCATGAGAATGGCATCGGGTTTCAGGGTGAAGGCCTGCGTGATGGCCTCCTGACCGGTTTCCGCCTCTCCCGCCACGGTAAACCCGCCAAGGCGGGCTGCCGCCGCGATGGTTTTACGGATCAGCAGATCATCCTCTGCGATCAACAGTCTCAGGGAGGGTGTGGTGGCTGGTTTCATTGGGTGTGTGGCGGGCTTACGGGTGCTTGGGAAAGGTGATGCGGGCCAGTGCCCCCGAGGAATTGGATAAGGCGACACTCCCTTGAAGAGCCGATGCCACCAGATCCTGGACGATCCGCAGCCCTTTAATTTCGCCCCATCGCGAGCGATCCAGCAGCGATGGCGGGTAGCCCGGGCCGTTGTCGGTGAAGTCGAGCAGGATGAACCCCTCCGTCTCGCTCAGCGTCATGGTGATCACCAGGAGTGGGGGTGTCGCGGCTCCATGCTTGATGGCATTCGAGACCAGTTCGCTCAGGACCAGGGTCAGGGGGTGGGCCTGGGTGTGGCTCACCCGCAGACCGGGTGATGAGGCGGTGACCTCGTATCGGCAGGGAAGGGGGGACAGCGCAGTGCCGGCGCGGACCACAGACCGGCAGAGTTCTTCCAGCATGATGGGGCGCCAGCCGCTTTCCGAGAGCAGGTCATGAATACGGGCCAGTCCGGTCAGTTGGGATTCCATCTCCAGCAAGTGCGTCTCCTCCTGGGAGCTGCGGGCAAAATCGCGCTTCATCTGCAGTAACCCGATAATCGAACCAAAGTTGTTCTTGACCCGGTGATTGACCTCATGCAGCAGCGCCTCCTGGGTTTTGGCGTGATCCTGTCCGTGGCGGGGTTGCGGGGCGGGGACGAGTCGGTCTCCGCGGGAGGGAGGGTGCCGGGCGAGAAGAACGGGCAGGAGGCCGGCCAGCAGTAAAAGGATCAACCATTCGAGTGCCTCGTGAAGTGTTTCCGCCGTCTGGGGCGTCATCATTGTCATGTCATGGATCATGTTTTCGGGCCTTTAAAGCGACTTGCGCAAAAAATCGGCGTGATTATTACATAAATTATCCAGAAACGAACAGGGTCAAATGTCCTTAATTTTTAAGGACGTTTGACCCTATATCCGCAAGGGGGACTGTGGTTTTATGCGTCCTTGACGAAGAGGGAAAAGGAGCAGGAAAGATTGAAAACCATGACCCAAACGGTGCGACGGAACCCTGAACGCGGGATCATCAATGTGTTTATTGCCGAGAGCGTTCCCGTGTTCAGGCATGGCCTGGAAGCGGGCCTGGCTGCGATCCCGGACATGCGGGTATCGGGCAGGGTCTCGTCGGGCTCCGACTTGAGGGTGCACCTTGAGGAGGGGGACTATGACGTCATGTTGTTGGACAGTGGATTATCCGGGCTGGAGGGGTTTGCCCTGTTACGTCGGATGAAGGAGCTTTTCCCGGCGCAACCGGTGCTGCTGATGGCGGCGACCCGGGATGTGGGCTGGTTGTTGCGGGGCATCCGGTCAGGCGCGGCAGGCGTCCTGATGAAGGACTCCACCTTGGAGGAATTCCAGACGGCGATCCGGCGGGTTCATGCCGGGCATATCTATATTGATGAACCCCTGGCGGAGCGGTTGGTTCTTTTCTATCAGCGGAACGAAAAGGAACCGCTGGACGAGCGGTTGTCGCCGCGGGAATTTGAAGTCATGCAGTGGTTGTCTTCCGGCCTCAAGCTCTCGGAGATTGCCCGGAAACTCAATCTCAGCCACCAGACGGTCACCACGCATCGCCGCCACATCCTGGAGAAGACCGGATTGCGCACCACCGCCGAGATCATCCGCTACGGCATTCTTCACGGCCTCGGGGGCCCTGCTGAAGCGATTTCCCCGGGCTGAACGGCGTGGCTTTCCGGAGCCGCGCAAGAGCGGGACGGGGGCGTCCCGGCTCCAGAGGGGGCGCTGTCGAACCGGCTGTCGAATGGGCTTGATTCGCCGCGTACGGGGAAGTACAAATAAGACTCTAATCAAGGGGGGTCTTGACATGGTCTCAAAACGCAGCGCTCTCTTTCTTGGAACAGCCCTGATCATCTGGGCGGGGCTGGGACGGGGTCTGTCGCATGGCCAGGTCGCCCGGTTTGATTCCTACCAGATTCAGCAGGTTCCCGCGAATGCCAACATCATGCTCTTTCCCTACTTCGGGGATTTCGCTTTTTTCCAGTCGGTAGGCGTCCGTTATATCCGCAGCAGCGGGGAGGGGATGGACTATCTCTACGGCCAGGGTCAGTCTGCATCCGCCTCAGGGGCGGGCGGGACGGGTGAGCGCTACGGGCAGGTCAAGAAGGATGGGCTGGACTATCCCCTGATCACCCAGTTGTCGGCGCGCAATTACCTGATGGTGAGCAAGCATATGACCTTGGATGTGTCCTTCTCCATAACCTACCGGGGCTTTCCCAACGGGACGGAGGACGATACCTTTGACGTGGAAATCATTGATCCGGGCTTTTATGCGCAAATGGGGTCGTTTACCTTCGGCGCCACCCGGGAAGGCGGGCTGGGATTGTTCAACAGCATCAATTCGGATCCGTATGGCGGCCGGCGGCGGTCCGGGTTCTCCGCCAACATCTCCATGGATGTTGAATTGACGCCGTTTGTCCGCATGCGGGTGTATGACAAGCCTTCCTATCGGGTTGATTATGTCGATGCGCGCGGCAACAACGATACGCTCAGCGGACAGCGCTACCCTGTTTTTCAGAACCTGCTGGGGCTTGACTTCGACTGGCAGATGGCGGAGGACAAGAGTCTCGGGTATACGTTTGAACGCACGGACTCCGTTCCGCAGGGCAATGAATATGACATCACGAGCAGTGTGGTCCACCACCAGATGGTTGACTACCGCCAGCGCGTCAACCCGCTCACGGCGGTGGGTCTCCGCTCCGACACCTATTGGCGGGATTATGCCGAATCGCGCAGTTCCCAGTTCCAGCAGGATGTCCTTGGCTACATGAACACCGATCTCACCGAGGACAGCTCCTTCAATGCCGCGCTCGGGTTCAGTTACGGGCAATTGAAGCAGGACAGCGCCTATGAGACCAACAGCACCTCGGATGCGGTCATTGGCCGGGTGGGGCTCCAGACCCGCCTGACTAAATCCCTGTCGCACGGGATTTCCTATTCGCGTGAGCAGCGGGCGGGCTTCCTGGCCGGGTTTGAGGTGGTGGACAGTGTCCGCTACAACATTCAATGGGCCGATCCCGCCTCCTGGACGGTGGGTTTCGTCACTGCCTATGAACGCATCACCACCCGGCTGGCGAACGCGTCGTCCTACGACGATTGGTTCAACCAGTTTTCCGCCTCGCGTCCGCTGACCCGCGATCTGGTTCTGACCCTGGCCACGTCCTACACCCTGCGGATGAACGGGCAGGCGCAGCCGGGTGAACTCGGGAGCGACAGCCTCTTCATCAGCAATGACTATGACACCTGGGTGAGCACCGTTGGCTTGGTGCAGACGCTCACGGATCATCTCAAGCTGTACGCCTATGTGGAGCATCTTGAGCGGATAAGTCCCGAACAGCGGCTTGCCGGCACTCGCGACACTGTGGGAATGACTTTGGGGTATTACAATGACTTCTAATCCAGAAAAACAAACGATGGCTCAGCGGGTTGTGCTGGTTTCCGTTTTTGTGCTCATTTCGTCGTGGGTATGGGCGAACCTTCCCCGGTTGTCGGTAGGGCAGAACGGGGTGCTGACCTTCTTTCTCGGCGGTATGTTCGCGTTGATGCTGATCCTCCGGAAGAAACTGAAAGGGGAAGGGTTCAAGCTTCCCGGATGGGCGCTGGCCTGCATCGGGGGAACAGGTTTCCTGTTTGCCCTCGTGGGCATCATTGTTCCGATACACCAGTTGGAATGGCTGGGTGTGCTGTTTGTGCTCTATGCGGCTCTTGCCTGGGCCTTGCCCCGCAGGTATGGCAGGGATCTGGTCTTTGCGCTGCTTCTGGTCTACTGGATCCATCCGTTGCCCAGCCAGTTGTTCGGCCCCCTGCAGATGGGGATGCAGTGGATGTCGGTGAAATTGAGCGAGGCGCTCCTGCAGTTCTTCAATGCCCGGATCTGGGGTGACGGGTTTGTCCTGCGTACCAGTGCGCGCGTGTTCGGGGTTCCGGAAGCCTGCAGCGGGATGAAGACAGCGGTGACGGTTCTGTTTTGCGGTGCGGGAGTAGGGCTGCTGATGAGATTGCACGGCTGGTCTCTGGCCGGACTGCTTGGGGTGGGCGTGGTGCAGGTGCTGGCGCTGAATGTGATCCGGATTTCCGGGATCGTCTGGGTGGGAATGGACAAGCCGGCTGACTGGGATATCAAGGTGTTGCATGACACGATGGGGATATTCCTGCTGCTGTCCGTGGCGTTGATCCATGTGGATGCGGCCCTGATACACCAGTGGCTCAACAGGCGCCGGCGTCGCCACGAGCTGCGGTCGGCCAATGATGAGGTGGGGGAAGACGAGGACAAGCGCCGCCGCTGGCCTGATTTCTGGCGGATCATGATGGCCGGCTGGCCCGTGATCGTGGCCGTGCTGGTGATCGCGGCGGCGGTTGGCGGAATTGTCTGGCGGCTTTCCCCCCATCACCGTGCCGAGATGATCCGCGGGGCGGCGGAAGGGATGATGGCCACGGGGGACAAGGAAAATTCCCAGAGGGCGATTCAGGCGGGGCTGGTGCTCGATCCCGGGAATGAGGCTCTCCTTGTAGATCTGGCGCGGATCATGATCGTTCGCGGGAAGCCGGAGGAAGGGTTGCGCATCCTCCGACGCAAGCCGCCGGCGGCCCGGGGGATTACGGAGCGGATTCTCGAAGTTCAGGCGCTTCTGGAATTGAAGCGGATGGATGAAGCGGTCGAAGTCGTGGGCAACCTGCCGAAAGCCTCCTATGACCTGCCCGGCGTGGCGCTGGTGCTGGCGCAGTTCAACGCGATTCTGGACCGGCCCGAGGAGGTAGCCCGTCATGTCGTCAAGGCCGCCCGCGGGATAGGGACCCAGGAAGGCATCCGGCGTCTGTTCCCCTACATGGCCGCGCGGGACTTGTGGGATTCCATCCGGCAGGCGGACTCCGGTCTGCGTTACGCATTGCCGGCGCACGGTATGATTGCCGCGGAAGCCCGTTTGCGGGCCAATGACCTGAAGGGTGCGGCGGAGGTTCTGCGGCGTGCCTTGAAGGATTACGAGCGCGAGCCCATTTTCCTGCGTCAGGTTGTCCGCATGGCCCGTGAATGGCCGAAGTCGGAGTGGAGCGACCGGTTCGAGTCCCTGTTTCTTTCCAATCTCGGGGTCCTTAAGCCGACGGATCTGATCCTGGTCATGGAAGGGGCGTTTACCATCGGGCGCCCGCAGTTGGCGTGGATGGCCTACCGCAGGCTCATGACGGTGGCGCCGGACGAACCCATGCTGTTGATTGCGCCGGCGCAGTACGGGCGGCAGTGGTTCCAGTTCGATCATGTCAAGCTGGGGATCGCTTCGGCGGAATCAGGCCTGGTGGACGCCAAACTGTTCTACCAGTGGGCGTCAGCCTTGCCGCCCTGGAAGGGGCTTTGGGATCGGATTCCGCTGGCCGATGAACTGGGAGGGGTTGTGACCAAGGAGGGATTCCAGCGAACCTTGAAGTCATGCCTGACGGCGCTGGAGAAGATGGAGGCGAAGGGCCCGCTTGAGTTCAGACTCCAGTTTTTGTGGGTGAAGGTTCTGGGGGAACTGGGGCGATGGGACGAGGCGCATGACAAGTTGCGTCAGTTCGAGGCTGTGGAGCCCGCGCTTCACCGGAACTACCTGCTGGTTCACGCCAATTTGTACAAGGCGCAATCCGACTGGGATGCCTGTTTTGAAGTCCTGTCCGAATATGTCCGGGCGGAACCGCACCCCTCGCTGACGGCGTGGATCGACCTTGCCCACGCGGCGATGGCGTTGAATCTTGGGTCGTACGCGATGGGATGCATGGATGAAGCGCGCAGGGATTATCCGGAGTCGGATGAATGGTCGCTGGCGATGGCGGCGATACTGAGTGCCTTTGGCGACAGCGAGAAGGCGCTGCATTTGGTTGGCGGGATGCTCCACCAGCCCCACTCCGTGATCCGGGCCAAGTTATTGATGGATACGGGCCGCGTGGTGGAGGGGCAGAAACTGATCACGTCGGATAATCTTCCGGACTATACGGGTCCGAAACGCCAGGGCAATTTGCTTCCCCCTGCCGAATGGTCCCTGGAATGGAAGGGCGGCCAGATCCAGAAGGATGACTACGAGCGCGAGAGGAGCGCGATCAAGGAACACAATGTTCCCTTCCTCAAGGCGCTGAACGGCCTGAAGCTCTCCTGGTATGAGCAACAGGGGAAAGGGCTGACCTCGGATATCAAGTTCTGGGAAGGGGTCGGGAACGACAGTCGCGAAAAAGCTTCGGCGCTGAATTTCCTCGGGGTGTTGCTGTTGCGGCAGGGGCGCAGCCGCGAGGCGGCTATCGTTTGTGAGCGGGCACTGGAGCTGCAGCCGACCTGGAGCCTGTTGTGGCGGATGAGGCTGATGTCGGCAAACGAAGGCGGGGCTACTACCAACTCTCTCGCGGCGCTGGCGCAACAGGCTGTGAAAGCCTGTCCGCAGGATGACGAGATCTGGCTGGCCAATCTGGTGGCGCAGGTCCGAAACGGGGCGGATGAGAAGTGGTGCGGGACCGAAGTTGCCCAGGCGATCGAGGGGAAGCGGCGTTCGCCGGGCACATTGGTTCGCGGCGGGGATTACCTGACCCGGATGAACTATATCAATGCCGCTGCATCGGCCATTCGTGCGGCCATCAAGGACGGGAAGGGGCTGCTGCCTGGTTATGTGGCGGGCTTGTCCTGTGCCGTTAAGATGAACGATGTTGCGTGGGCGCTGGAGTGCGCCCGGGCCGGGGCGGACCAGTCGCTTGAACCCTCGCCCTTCTATAAGACGATCGTCCAGCTGAAGAGCAGGACAGGTCGGGCTGATCCGGATGTGATCCATGCGTTGGAAGGGCTTTCAACCCAATATCCCGAGCAAAGTACTTGGTCGGAAAGGCTGGGGGAGGCCTATTTCATGAAGGGACAAACCGACCGGGCGCTGGGAGTGCTGGAAGACGCCTTGGCGCGGGAGAAGGGGGACAAGCAGGCTTCGCCGCGCACGTACCTGCTGGCCGCCGAGTCTGCCCGGCGCGAGGGGAACATCAGCCGGGCCATAAAGATCCTTAAGATCTGCCATTCCAGGTATCCTGATGACGTGCAGGTGCTCAACAACCTGATTTATGTCCTGGCACAGGATCCGGCTTCGGTCTCGGAGGCTGCGGGACTGTTGCCGGAAATGTTGAAGGGTGACCGGGACAACTTTGCGGTCTATGACACGGCCGCGCTGGTTTACACTAAATCGGGCGACCTTGTCAGGGCAGAGGTGTATATGAAGAAGGCCCTGTCTCTTGTCAAGAAAGGTGGATACGCCTGGCTGGAGGTGTACTTGAATGCCGCCGAAACGCAATTCCGGCTTGGAAAATACAAGGCGGCGAAGGAAAGTCTTGAACTGATCATGAAAAGCAAGGAACGTACCGCCGCCATGGATGCCCGCGCTCGGGAACTGCTGAACGAACTGTCAAAAAAAGAGCGGGATCAGAGTAGTTGGTTCTAACCCCGGCCTTCAGGCTGATTCTATAGTTGACAAAAAGGGTCGAATAACTTTAGAGTATGGTATTAAATGAGTGTCGGTTGCGGAGGCGCTTGGGGGGTTGTTTTGTTCGAATTAGTTTTTCTTTTGATCCATAAGTTCGGAAAACTATGAAATCACGGGGGAAATTCTATAGGGTGTTGAGTCGCGCCGTTACGGCTGCGGGTCTGGCCGCGCTGTTATCAGGTTGCATAACCTCTTCCACTGAAGATGATTATGTTGCTGGCGTGCTGGCCGAGGCCATGCAGGAATTTCCTCCCGCGGCGGTGATGTCGGGATCACTATCTGCTACTCCTGCGGCCGAACCTGCTGCCCTCGCGGTAAAAGGGGCCGTATCAGGGACGGCAGTTGCTCCCGTCACCGTTGTTTCGCCTGCAACCGTATCGGTTCCCCTGTCGGCTCAACCAGTGGGGGTGCAGGGGCCTGTGAGTCCGAAACCCGCTGTTAGTGTTGCCCCAGCGGCGCATCCGGGTTCTGCGCCTGCGACGAATGAAACAGTAGCGACGGTTTTGGCGCCTGTAATGGATCCGGTGGGGCCGGCAATTCCCTCCCCTGCTGAGCCGACGATTCAGCCTGATTCCGTTCTGTGGGTATCCGTCAGTGAGGATCCAAGCCTGAATGGGCGTTATCTGGTGAATGATGCCTCGGCTATTGACTTCGGTTATGTAGGATTGGTTTTTCTACCCGATTTGTCGGTGGTGCAGGCCGAAGGCGAGTTGAAGCGCGTGCTGGAAGGGCGTTATCTTAAGGCGGCGACGGTTTCGGTCAAGATGGCGAAGGCCTCATATGATAAAGTGGGGGTTCAGGGATCGGTTGAGATTCCCGGTGAGATCAAGATCGGGCCCGGCGCCACGATTTCCCTTAGCGAGGCCTTGCGGCGTGCAGGGGGGTTGCGGGGGAATCGCGAGAACTGCCGCGTTAAAATTGTCAAAACGGGTATGAAAACCCCGTTCGGTGCCGCTGCCACCGGGGATGTGTATTCATTGGTGGGCACGGATGGCCAGTTGAAGGTCCCGGAGGTCTATCTGCGCAATGATGACCTGGCCTATGTCTTTACTCCGTCAACGGAGGCGTCGGGACAGGCGACGGGGGCGACGGGGGCGACGGGGGCAGGCGGAAAACGCGTGGTTCTGCTGGGTGAGGTGCCCCGGCGCGGCGTTGTGGAATTCTCCGAGAACGAGCCCTGCACCTTGATGTACCTGTTGTTCAAGGTGGGCGGGTTGCCGCGTTTTGCCAAAGCCAATCAGATCACGGTGGTACGGCGCAACAAGGATGGCTCCGAGCAGAAGTTCCTGATCGACGGTGAGAAGATCATGAACACCGGCAAGCCCGAGGACGATTTCGCCCTGGAGACTGGCGACCGCATCGTGGTGCCCGCCCGCAAGATTTCCTTCTTCTAGCCGCCTGCTTTTCACGCTTCCCATTGGGGCGTTGAAGCGCTATTCTGACCTATCTTTGCGGAGTGAGTTGCCTATGGCCATGCCTGAAAATAGCGAGCAAAAGAAAGTCGACCCGCGGATCTATCTGGGCATTATCGTCTTCCGCTGGAAACTGGTCGTTATCTGCTTCCTCTACTCCCTGCTGGGCGGCGTGCTTTACCTCCAGTTCGCGCCCAAGGAGTACTCCACCTACGCCACCATCATGATCTATCGCGACCCGTCCACGCAGATTGAGTCGCAAACTTACCAATGGTCGGCCAGTCAGACCCATATTGCGTTGATGCAGAGCGAAGGGTTCCAGAAACAGGTGATCGAGGTCTTGGTGCCCCGCTGGCTCAAGCGGCTCGGGGGAGATAAGGACGAGCTCCTGCCGAAGAATTACACGGCGACGCGGGTGGGCGGGGCGGCGGCCGCGAGAGCCCACACGATAGCCGACATTTCCCTGATGCTGGCGGTGCGCAACTCCCATCCGGCCTATGCGCGCGCCTTCCTCAGGGAGGTCATCCGGCAGTTCCAGATCCAGCGCGACCTGGTCAAGCAGGAGTCGTATGGTTCGGCCACCCGGATTCTTGAGGATGAGTTGGTCCGACTGAGGGATAAGATCCGTGCCGCGGAGGATGATGTCATTGAATACCAGCGCGTCAACCAGATGGAGGTGGTGCAGGCCAAGGGGAGTCTGGAGCTGGGGTATCTGAACCAGTTGGTGGGGCGCCAGCAGCAGCTCAACACCGAACGGTGGATGCTGGAAGTCCAATACCCGAAACTCAAGGGACAGTCCCGCGCTATGATTGAGTCGGCCCTGGCCATGACGCGGACCACCGGGGAAGTTTCGCCCTTCCAGGCCGGAACCAATGAGGCGGAAGCGGCCGCCACCACCGGCTCCATCCTGAAGGATGAAAAGAGCAAGGCCGGTGAGGCGATCATGGAGACCCAGCTCAAACTGGCGCGGTTGGAGCGGCAGCGCACGGATCTGGCGGTCTATACACAGGCGGAAAATCCGAAGTTGCGGGCATTGGATGAGGAGATCGCCGCGCTGAAGAAGGAGTTTCAGATCCAGGCGGATGTGGAATATACCAAGGTCAAGGAGCGCATGGCCGCCATCACCTATCAGATTGATGCGCTGGAGGAGGCTCAGCAGCGCTGGCGCAATTCCTACCTGCTGGCCAGCAAGAAGGGATCGGATATGCGGCAACTACAGGCTGCGGTGACACGCCTGGAGAACACCTATTCCCAGCTTCAGGTCAAGTTGAATGACCTGAGGGTAGAGCAGGAGATCAAGGGGGAGCATTTCATTGTCTGGCAGCAGGTCAAGACGGACGAGATCCCCGTCTGGCCGGATCCCGTGAAAATCCTGATCGCGGCGCTGGTGATCGGGCTGGGCTCGGGTCTGGGACTGGCCATGGTGGCGTTTTATATGGATGACAAGATCCAGTCGGTGGCGGACGTGGAATCCGTCGTGGGGGTTCCCTTCCTGGGCGGGATTCCCTACTGGGTTCACGGCGACCTGACCAACCGCGTCAGGCCTATTGTCAGCGACCAGCATCGCTCCGGCGCCGCGGAAGCCTACCGTGCGCTGCGGACGAATGTCCTGTCGGCGGTGGAGAAGGCGGGCAAGAAGATTATTCTGGTGACCAGTGCGGACTCCAAGGAAGGCAAGACGCTGACGACGCTGAACTTGGCGATCATGATGGCCAAGACCGGCAAGAAAGTTCTGTTGTTGGACATGGACTTGCGCCGGGGGTTGCTGCCTTGAGGGAAGGCAAGCCCCTGGCGGATGTGGTTGTGAGTACAAACCAGGAGAATCTCTGGTTCGCCCCGGCGGGCTCGGTCGAAAAGAACACTTCGGAATTGCTGCATTCGGTTGATCTTGAGGTGTTCTTTGCGCCAGCCTTGGAACTGTACGACTACATTATCATGGACACGGCACCGGTGTTGCGCGTGACCGATACCGTCATCCTGTCGGGATGCCCGCTGGTATGCGTGATCTATGTGGCGCACGCCAACAAGACGTCCAAGCCGACGATCAAGTACTCGCTGGATATGCTGGGTGATGTCCATGTCCTCGGGATGATCGTGAATAGTATTGAGATGCACCGCATCAGCAGTCTTTATTACGCCTATCAGTATCCCAATTACGCCTACTACAGTTATGCGTATCGCTACGGGTATAATTACGACCTGTATGATGCGCATGGCCGCCGCAGCGTCATCGGTCCCTGGGGCCATTTCTGGAGGACTGTGAGGGATTGGTCCCGGACGACCTTCTCCCAGAAGGAGTAGGGGGTTCCATGAGCCTGCAACGTAATTATCTGCATAGACAGGTGATTTGGCTTGGCGCGCTTGACGTGCTCTGCCTCACCCTGAGTCTCGTGGCGGGCATCATGATCCGCGTCGGATCGGGCGACTTGGCCGGGTATATCTTCACCTATGCTTCCGGGTGGATCTATTTCATCGTCGCCGTACTGGGTTCCAATTATGTGTCCGGAAGTTACGGCCTCGAGTTGCGCCTGTCGCGTTTCAACCTGATCATCAACCTGGTGTTTTCCGTGGTGGTGGCCTTCCTGGTGGTCAGTATCACGTCCTATTCCTGGCTTGATGTCGTTCTTGGGCGCGGAGTGCTGGCCTTAACGGTTCTGATTTATGCCTGCCTTTGGACTGTTCTGCGGCTGGTGCTGTATCAACACTTCTTCCGGCAGGATGCCCTGGCCTACCGCGTGGTGATCCTGGGGACGGGGTCCCGTGCCCGATCCGTCCAGGAGCAGATCATGGATTTGAACCTGCGGCCCAAGCACAATGTTGCCGCACTGGTTCAGGTGGAGTCCTGGACTCATCCCACCCCTCTCGCGCATGGCAATCCCCTTCTTCCCGTGCCCGCCGTCATCCGCTGCGCGCCCGGCGCCCTGGCCGCGACCGTCATGAACCTTGACGGCGATGTATTGCTTCTGGCGGTGGAGAACGAGGAGGATCTGGCGGGCCTTTATCCCCAGTTGAGGCGCCTGAAGTTCGCGGGCATATCGGTGCTGACTCCGCTGAACATAGCCGAGGTCTATTCCGGCAAGGTGCCGTTGAACCTGGTGGACGAGCGCTGGCTGATGCATGCGAGCCAGGGGTTTGTTTCGACCATGACCATCCGCCTGAAACGTATCGGTGATGCCTGCCTGGTGATCATGGCATCGCCGTTGGCGTTGGTGTTGAGCGGGGTGATCGCCCTGGTGATTAAACTGTCCGAGTGGAATAGTCCGGTGATCTATTCCCAGCGGCGGGTGGGGCGGTTCGGGGAGGTTTTCCGGATCCACAAGTTCCGCACCATGATGGTGTCGGCGGAGCGGGAAGAGGGCGCGGTGTGGTCGCCGGTGGATGATCCGCGGGTGACGCCGGTGGGGCGTGTGCTCCGCAAGTTCCGGCTGGATGAGATTCCCCAGTTGTGGAATATCCTGAAGGGGGAGATGAGCCTGGTGGGGCCGCGGCCGGAGCGGCCTGAAATAGTGGCCAGGCTTGAGAAAGTGATCCCGTATTATCGCGAGCGGGAGAACATCCCCCCGGGCCTGAGCGGTTGGGCTCAGATTCGCTACCCCTATGGTGCCACGCTTGAAGACTCCCGTGCCAAGCTTGAATACGACC
>CAYOQM010000038.1:11184-15537 GCA_964406065.1 uncultured Verrucomicrobiota bacterium | reverse complement strand
CTTAAGTTCCGACCGCTTCTTGACAGCATACTACAATTCCATCAGGCCCATAAATGGATTGGCGCCGTATGTGCCGCCCCGCTAACCTTGCAGGCCGCCGGAATTCTCACGGGAAGGAAGGCAACCTGCCATCCCGGCGTTGCCAGCCGGCTCACTGCCACTCCTTGGCTGAACGAGTCGACCGTTATCGACGGACATCTTGTCACGAGTCAGGGCGCGGGAACTTCCATTGAGTTTGCCCTCACTCTGATTTTTCTTGCCGACAGTCAGGCCAAGGCCAGCGCCATTGCCGAGGCCATAGTGTTTGGCGATAAAACGGCAGTCAAGAGGTCATGATGCCTTCATCTTCCACGACAAGTCGGGCAGGCTTTCCACGCTGGCTTACCCTATCCTTACTCGTCATGGCGATGTTTTTGGCGACAGTTACCGGGTTTTCTATTCCTTCTGAGTTCACGAACCCACCGACACAGACGGCGACCCCGATTGAATCCTCTACGGTGGAGACTGATATGAATGGCACCTCGAACTATTTCACTCTTTGCGAGCCGTCTGCCGTTCCGAGTAACACGGCAGTCCTGTTCTGGGACACGCTGAACCGGGAGGCGCCCCTTTCCTCGGGGCGCTATTTCGAGGGCGGGTACCCTCTGGACAAGGGTATCCTGACAAAGGAATCTCAGGACGATCCTAAGGGGTATCACCCGCACGACCGCGCGCTGAACCCTGAATTAATTTTGTTGGATTTGAGACAAACGACATCGAGAGCGTGATGCAACATGTGGCGAAAAGCCTGGCCGCACAAAACACCCTGGTTCCCCAGACGAAAATGGAAAACACGATCACCGTCATTGTCTATCTACTGATGGCCGCGATCATTGTTCTTGTGGCGATTGCGCGAAAATAGTTTCGGAACACCCGTCTCAATACACAATGGGCGCGAAGATCTCGTATCCGGCCAGTTTCTGGCGCCCCTTCAGGAAAGCCAGTTCCACAAGAAAGTCTATTTCGGCAACACGTCCGCCGGCCCGTTCAATCAGTCGGGCGGACGCTCGCGCGGTTCCGCCTGTGGCCAGCAAGTCGTCAATCAGCAGCACCGGTTCTCCCGGCTCAAACGCGTCGACATGAATCGCCAAGGTCGCCGACCCATACTCCAAGTCATAACTTTCCTCAAAGGTTTGAAAGGGTAGCTTCCCCTTTTTCCTGATCGGAACCACCCCGGCCTTAAGTTTATAGGCAAGAGCCGATCCGAAAATAAATCCACGCGCATCAATCACCGCAATCTTGCGGATTCCCTTGTCGCGATGCCGTTTGGCAAAGAGGTCAATCGCCGCACGAAACAGTTTGGGATCGTTGAGGACGGGAGTAATGTCCTTGAAAACAATACCCGGAATCGGGAAATCCGGCACATCCCGTACCGCCGCCTTAAGTTTACGAATGCTCATCGGAACTCCTTCCCAGGCCGGTGATGGCCGTGTCATGTGGATCATAACAGAATCAATCTCTTTTCTTCAACTGGCAATAGACAGGCAATACAAAAGGCGATTATACTGGACGCATGTCATCACGAAAGCCAACTCTTGCCGTCGGATTAAGCGGAGGAGTCGATTCATCAATCGCCGCCTACCTGCTCAAGCAGCAAGGGTATGATGTTGTCGGGTTGACAATGCAGATCTGGGACGGAGCGCTTTCGATTCCCGATGAAGGCCGGTCAGGATGCTTTGGTCCCGGGGAAGCCCGCGACATTGACTCCGCGCGATCATTGGCCGCGAAACTCGGGATCCCCCACCATGTCGTTCCCCTGGCGCCGGAATATTCCCGTGAAGTGCTCGATTACTTCAGGGACGAATACCGGGCGGGCCGCACCCCCAATCCCTGCGTGCGCTGCAACCGGACCATGAAATTCGGCTTGTTGCTTGAACGCGCCAGGGCCATGGGGATTGTCTTCGACCAATTTGCCACCGGCCATTACGCGCGGGTGGAACAGAATCCGGATTCCAAGCGCTGGCAGCTCCGGCGTTCTTTGGATGAGGCCAAGGACCAGACCTACTTCCTGTCACGGTTGTCACAGGATCAGTTGAGCCAGGTTGTCTTTCCGCTCGGAACCCTCACCAAACCGGAAGTCAAGGCCCTGGCCCGCCAGATCGGATGGACCGACCTGGCGGAGAAACAGGAAAGCCAGAATTTCGTGGAGAGCCGTGATTATGGCGTCTTATTCAGGGACCGCGAACCACTCCCGGGGCCGATTGTCGACACGGAAGGACGAGTTCTAGGTCAGCACCGCGGTATTATTCATTATACAGTGGGACAACGCAAGGGGTTGGGTATCGGCGGTACCGCCGACCCGCTTTATGTTGTCCGCATCGACGCCTGCAGCAACACCGTGGTGGTCGGGAGCTATGCGGCCCTGTTCACGCACCGGCTGACCGCCACCGATATGAACTGGATCTCCACCGAGCCCCCCCCCCTGCACCCACGCCGCATTCAGGCGAAGATCCGGCAGCAGCACAAGGAAGCGCCCGCCACGCTTCAGCGCGCGGAAACGGGAGCTTCAGTCGAAATCCTGTTTGATGCCCCGCAGATGTCCGTCACGCCCGGACAGGTCGTCGTCCTTTATGAGGGCGACCTTGTCCTGGGAAGCGGCCTCATTTCAGGCTAGAGCGCCTCGTCGAACGCTTCCGCCATGCGCTGGTTACCCTCTTCATTCGGGTGCAAGCCATCGCCCAGCATCAAGCCTGTGCCGTCGCCAAACTTAGCCTCGACATCGGCCAGCCTTGCGCCCTCACCGGATGCCAGGCTACGGATCTGGCCGTTCAAATCCTTGACGGCACCACTCCAACGGCTATGGCTCCCGATCATCGGTTGCAGGGTGGCCACGACGGGAACCGTCTTGTTGGCTTTGCACTGCTGGATGATGGATCGCAAATTGCCGATGATACTGTCAACGCTCCGTCCATTGATCAAATCCACAGCCCCCAATTGAAACAGCACCGCCGCGGGCTTCTCGCCGGCAAGTATCCCCCCAACCTTCCCCGCCGCCCCGCCGGATGATTCATTTTGTACAGCCCTGTTTTCAACGGTCTTCCCGGTCATGGCCGCCAGTCGCGGGGGATAGGGAGCCCCTCCGCCATTGTTGCCATCGGTCGTGCTATCACCCAGCGCTACATAGAGATTCGGGTTGTTCTCGCCAATATCCCCCACGTCACCGCCGCCGCCACCACCGCCACCCCCGCCGCCAAGTAATTCACATCCCGCCAACAACCCGGCTGTCGTTACCGCAATCATGGCACCTAACCGTCTGAGACTTCTCACATTACGCATGGTTTCCCTTTCAAAAGGCGAGCACTGTAATGTCCTTGCCTTGACAAATCAAGGATCGTGTCATTCTTTCAGGGTTGAGGATAAATCCGAATCCCCGACAGCTTTGACTGGAAATTCTCCCAGAATACCGTATAAGTGGAGCTCCATTGAATGCCAAGGGGAAAGCCATGAAAATCAGCATCGTCGTTCCGGTCTACAACGAGCAGGACAATATCCTCCCGCTTTCCGAGGAACTGCATCGTCTGCAAGGCGATATCCGGGATATGGAGGTGCTGCTGGTGGATGACGGCAGCAAAGACCAGACCTGGGCCCGTATCCTTGAGGCACAATCCCGCTTCAGCACCATTCATGGCATCACCTACTCTCCGAACCGGGGACAGAGCCATGCCATGCTGGTTGGACTTCGAGCAGCCTCGGGAGAGGTCATGGTCACGCTGGACGGCGACATGCAAAATAATCCCTCCGACATTCCCAGACTCCTCGCCGAGCTCAAGGAGGCCGACGCGGTCTGCGGGTTCCGGGCAAAAAGGAAAGACACCTGGGCGCGACGAGTTGGATCCCGGCTGGCCAACCGCATCCGGAATTGGGCCACCCACGATGGCATTCGGGATACGGGATGCAGTCTCAAGGTATTCCGCAAGGCCTGTGTTGCCGATCTTCCGTGCCTGGAAGGCGTGCACCGGTTTATGCCGGCCTATTTCAAGTTGAACGGCCGGATCATAAAAGAGATGGCGGTTGATCACCGCCCCCGCACCATGGGCACATCCAAGTACACCAACATGAAACGCCTGCCCCGCACCCTTTTCGACCTGTTCGGCTTTATCTGGTACCGCAAGCGTTTCCTGACCCCCATTGATCCCGGACACATCAGCCGGGGTTAAAGCAAGGTCAGAACAACGTGTAGATGAACGGCGCGACCGTCTGTCCGGCCACAATGAAAACGGCCAGCAGCAGGAGCACGGCAACCACCGGGATAATCCACCAGGCTTTGTTGTGCCAGGCGAACCCCCAGATTTCCTTCCGAAGCCGTCCGAGATG
>CAYOQM010000038.1:0-11174 GCA_964406065.1 uncultured Verrucomicrobiota bacterium | reverse complement strand
CAATCGGCTCGCCACGAACATTAAACGACGTGTTGATGATCACCCCGTAGCCCGTCAGTCGTTCGAACGCCTTGATCAAATCGTAGTACCGCGGATTGCTTTCCGGCGATACCGACTGGACCCGGGCGGAATAGTCCACATGCGTGATGGCCGGAATGTCCGACCGCACCTGGTTAATGCGTTCACGAATGGACAACCGTCCCGCCTCCTCGAGGCCCTTGCACCGGTCTTTCCGGACCTGGGCGACCAGCAACATATAAGGGGAAGGCCGGTCGAGTTCAAAATAATCCGACACCCGTTCAACCAGACAGGACGGCGCAAACGGGCGGAAGGACTCGCGGTACTTAATCTTCAGATTCATCACCGACTGCATCTTTATTGAACGGGCGTCTCCGATAATGGAGCGCCCGCCGAGCGCCCTGGGTCCGAACTCCATTCGTCCCTGTACCAGGCCAATGACATTTTCAGAAGCAATCAGCCGGGCGATCTCGGGCGCCCACTGATCCGGACCGTACTGGATTGCCGGATAGCCACGGGTTTCAAGAAAGGTCTTAACGGCCTCGTCTTCGATATCGGGCCCCAGCAATGAACCCTGGATGGAATCGTGCACCCCGTCCACCAGCCGGGGTTGTTTTTCAATCTGGAAGGCAACCATCAAAGCCGCGCCCAGAGCACCGCCAGCATCGCCGGCCGCTGGCTGGATCCAGATATCCTCAAAAACACCCTCGCGCAACAGGCGACCATTGGCAACGCAATTGAGGGCCACACCCCCGGCCATGACCAGATACTTCTCTCCCGTGATCTTTCGGGCATGCCTCGCCATGCGAATCACAATTTCCTCGGTCACCACTTGAATCGAGCTGGCGATGTCCATCTCCCGCTGGGAAATCTCGCTCTCCGATTTTCGCGCCGGCCCGCCGAAAAGTCCGGCAAAGGCATCATTGGTCATGGTCAGGCCGTCCACATAACCGAAATAGTTGAGATTCAGCCGGAACGAACCGTCTTCGCGCAGATCAAGGAGGTTCTTCTTGATCACGTCGACATATTTGGGTTGGCCATAAGGGGCCAGCCCCATCAACTTATACTCCCCCGAATTCACCCGGAACCCGGTAAAATAGGTAAAGGCCGAATAGAGCAGTCCAAGCGAATGCGGGAACTTGAGATCTTCCAATATCCGGATCTGGTTGCCCTCACCGCGTCCAATTGTACTGGTGGCCCATTCCCCCACCCCGTCAAGGGTAAGAATGGCGGCCTTTTCGAACGGCGAAGGAAAAAAGGCGCTGGCGGCATGGGATTCATGATGCTCCGGGAAATAGACCGGGGGCATCTCGGAGATGCCGCACTGTTCCAGGGCTTTCTCGATATCCATCGGGATCCACAATTTTTCCCGGAGCCACAAAGGCAAAGCCATCATGAACGACTGCAATCCAAACGGTGCCGTGCTGAAGTAAGTCTTCAGGATGCGCTCAAACTTCCGAATGGGTTTGTCATAGAAAGCCACGGCATCCAATTTGCCGCCCCGATTTTCAAGTTCCTTCAGGCAATACCGGGTGGCATTCAGAGGAAATCCGGCGTCATGCTTTTTCCGGGTGAACCGTTCCTCCTGTGCGGCGGCAATAATTTTCCCGTCGCACACCAGGGCAGCGGCGGAATCATGATAAAAAGCGCTGATACCCAAGACATTCATCAGTACTGCCTCTTGTACTCTTCCGGATCGGCCACAGGGTTACGGGGTATCCAGTAGGTGGCGGCATCCGTTGGAAATTTGCGGCAAAGTGGATCCAGGCCCCTCATGACAAGGATCAACCTGCCCGGCACGAACACCAGGAGGAACATCGGAACCAGCAGGGCCCAGGTCAGGGTCATACTGACAGCGCGGCCCAGCGCCTGGCCCGCCTTTTCGATGGCGTTAAACACAACGGGAATCAGGAGCCCGGAAACAAGCAGCACTGCGGCAATACCGAACAGGACGCCGGACGCCACGGGTTTTCCCTTGTAGTGAAAAAACGCCCCGACGGCTGCCGGAATCAGGGTTTGAATCAATACCGTTCCGACGCGGGGTCGTACGGGAGCTGTGTTATTGCTGTCCATAAGGGGGGGAACTTTATCCGCATCGCGCCTCCGATGCAAGCCAAGCCTGACTTAGAAAAACAGGTAGAATCCGTTTATGAAATGAAGCCCGCCGATCACCCCGACCCCCAGCGCACCGTAGTAGATCATCTTGCGTTTCAACAGCGCGGCAATGGAGGAGAGGACAATCGCGATCTGCAGGAAGATCACCCCCATGCCGAAAGCCGCCGAATGACGTCCGCACTCGTTTCGGAACGACTCCAAGTCCTTGGCCTTCTTCTGAATCTGATCCTTCTCCTCATCATATTTCCTGATTTTAATTGGCCTGGTAGAACGCCCACTGGTCCGAGGCTTGCGTTTGAGTCAGAACCGATTTGGTAGAATACCCGCCACCCTTGAATGTTGCCATGGTGGCACACAGGGCCAATATCACCGTCGTCAGCGCCAACCAGTTCAGCCAGGGGGTTTTTTTCATCCGCCATGGGGATCTCCTTTATTGAAATTAAAGGGCATCCATTTTGGGAAATTCATCAAGCCAGTCAAGCGATGAATGAGACGGGAGTTCCGTGCTTGCCTTTGCGCTGTTCCTGCACAAGAATCTGCGGCATGAACACATTTCAAGGCCCTTGTCTGGCATGGTTTGACACGGAATACACCACGCTTGAACTGGATCAGGCACATCTCCTGCAAGTCGCCATGATCGTGACCGATATGCAGGGGCAGAGAATCGGCACGCCGGAGCAGGACCTGGTCACTGCGGTCCGCCTGGCCCCTTCAGATCCAGTTAGTGATTTTGTGCAAAAGGAATGCGGGGATCTGGTACGGCAGGCTCGTCAGAATACTACTCCAGGGGTAGACGCGGTGGACACCCTGCTGGCCTCCCGACTGGATGAACTGGTCGGGCCAGCCGCTGCCAAGATTAAAGACCGTCCGATCCTCGCCGGTAACACGATTCATGCGGACTGGTGGATGGCACGGCGCTATCTTCCCAAGTTTCTCGTCCGCCTTCACTACCGCAATCTTGATGTCAGTTCCCTGAAGATCCTCTGGATGAATACGGGGAAAGGTCCGGAATTCGACAAGGAAAACATGACCCTTATATCCGAGAACCTTCCCGGATGGATCCTGCCAGCCAACCTCCGGCGCCATGATGCCCTGTATGACGTCATGGCTTCCATTGCTGAGCTCAATTATTACCGCCGTCATTTCCTACTGCCATGAAACTCGAGACACGTCTGAATGAACTCAAGCGTCTGGCGCGTCTCAGGCGTGACGAGAACCTAGACTTCAGCGCCTACCTGAAGGAACTACCTTTTTCCATTCGTGCAATTGATCGTGCGGTACAGACAACCGTCAAGTTTGTCTCCTCCCGCATCGACTGTAAACAATGCGGAAATTGCTGCCGCGAAAAACAGCCGGTGCTGGGGACAACCGACCTCCGGCGTCTGACCCGCGCAACCGGCCTGACGGTAAAGGCGTTTGTCGCGCTCCACTTGAAGCCGGCCCCGGGTGATATCAGGGGAATGGTTTTCAAGAAACGTCCCTGCCCTTTTCTGAAGGATAACCAGTGCGCTGTCTATGCGGCACGACCGGGCGACTGTCGATCCTATCCCCACCTGCATCGTGGTGAGTTTGTGCGCCGCACCATGCAAGCGGTTTCCAATTACGGCGACTGCCCTATTGTTTTCAATGTGGTTGAACTATTAAAAATGAAACTCGCCCGAAGAATTAAGCCTCAACGAAAATAGCCACCCAAAATGTCAAGTTTAGGTCATATTTGAGAATTCGTTGAAAAACATTAAAAGTTCGTTGACGATAGACTCCGCAGCGTCTATGGTGCTTTTCAAAGAAGGCTTATACCAGGCACACAAGATATGGGGGGTAAGTAAGCAAAAACCCTTATCTGTGTACAGGTGGTCAATATAGAGCGGCCAATCAGTCAGCTTTGACCGCCTGGTAACAACAAATGGACGACGAACCAGACCAGCGACTTATAGGACGAGCTTCCCGAAGGGCCTCAAAAACACGCCAGCGCCTGCTGGACGCAGCCCTGTATGTTTTCAATCGCCGGGGAGTCGATGCCTGTTCCATCGAGGAAATCACTGAAAGTGCCGATGTCGGCAAGGGGACCTTTTACCGGCACTACATGGACAAACTTGACATCCTGAAAACATTGCTCGACCTTGCCGTGGATGATCTGGTCGGCCGCATGCCTTCCGGACAAACAGCACCTGTGTCGCTGGAGGATCGCACCACGCAAATCATGACGGCCCACATGACTTTTTTTGCGGAGCGTTCCGATCTCCTGGCCCTCTTTCTTCAAGGTCAGAGCATGGTGGCCTCCCGACCCGCCGCCGTGCCGGGCCTTCAACCACCCTTCACTCGTTATATCAGCGAAATGACTCATCGCCTTGCCTCTGCCCTGCCGCAAACGACCAGAGAGAGCCAGGCTGCACACCGCCTTGCCTTGGCCATCGCCGCGGCCGCCTGCGGGACAATCACGGTCGGGCTATCCACTTTGGAAAGCAAGCACGGCATCATGAATCGCCTTGATCTGGCGCGTCAATCGTTGCTGGCTGGAACACCCCATCTGCTGAAGTGTGTGGCGTAGCACGGGAATTATTTCGGAGAGTTATTGAAATGGCAGGTTCAGGAAAACGCGAGTTTAAACAGGGAGTCTTGATGAATAGCGAAAACCAGTCCAAGGAAGTTGTAACCCCGAATGACGAACCTCCGCCTAGTGTTGAGGATCCTGCGAGTCCGCAGGTTTCCTCACCCGGTATCGGCCAGGCACCCACAGGTCTCCCCCGACAGAATCCGAAATGGAACGACTGGCGCTGGCAAATCCGGAATCGCATCAGGAATTTCAATGAATTGACCGATTTTTTCCCGTCTTTGCGCTCCCATGGAGGCATTGCCCGTGTGGCCGAGAAATATCCGATGGCGATCACGCCCTATTACGCCTCGCTCATCAAGTCCACCGACCTCTCTGATCCGGTCTTCCAGATGGCTGTCCCCCAGGGGCAGGAACTCTTTGCCCCCGACTTTCTCCATGCCGACCCGCTCGAGGAGGAAGAGGATATGCCAGTGCCGGGGCTGGTGCACCGGTACCGGGACCGGGCACTGCTGATGGCCACCACCATGTGCTCCATGTATTGCCGCCACTGCACCCGCAAACGGGTGGCCGGATATCAGGAGTCCTGCATCGATGTCAGCCAGCTCAATGCCATCACAAGTTATCTGCGCGCCCACCCTGAAGTGAAGGACGTGATTATTTCCGGCGGCGACCCGATGACCATGTCAACGTCACTTCTGGAGCGCATTCTGGCATCGGTTCGATCCGTCCCGAGCGTGGATATCATCCGTATCGGCACGCGCGTGCCGGTGGTGCTGCCACAACGGATCACCAACGAACTCACCCAGATGTTATCCAAGTATCACCCCCTCTGGATCAACACTCATTTCAACCATCCGAACGAGATTACCCCCGAATCTGCGGCGGCCTGCGCCCGGCTCGCCAATGCCGGGCTCCCGATCGGGAATCAGTCCGTACTGCTTCGGGGCATCAATGACTCGCCGCATGTGATCGAAGAGCTTTGCCGCGGCCTCGTCAAGATGCGCGTGAGGCCCTATTATCTTTTCCAATGCGACCTCGTCAGGGGTGTTGAGCATTTCCGCACCCCCGTCAGCAGGGGAATCGAGATCATGGAATACCTGCGCGGCCGTTTGAGCGGCCTGGCCATCCCGACCTATGTGGTAGACACCCCTCATGGCGGCGGCAAGATCCCCGTCCTGCCCAACTACATTGTCTCCTCGAGCCCCACCCATACCGTCTTCAGGAACTACGAGGGCATGATCGTCAATTACCCCGAACCGATGGAACCGATGGCACGCACCCCGCCGTCCACCAATGCGCGATCGGGAAGTCACGGCGTCTGGGAAGTGGCGGCCGGCCACTCCTCCGCCATTACTCCGGCCGGCGCGCACCGCCAGAAACGCCGGGCCGCCCGTAAGCTTCAACGCGGCGAAACACAGGAGCATCCGGAATTCAGCGCGCTCCTGGAGTCGCTGATGTCCGAGGGCGGAGGCTGAAATGCTGACCATCGGCATGACGTACGACCTGCGCAGTGACTACCTGGCGATGGGATTCAAGGAGGAGGAAACGGCGGAGTTCGACGCCGACATCACCATCGACTCCATCGAACGCATCATTGCCGAACGGGGATATCAACCCGAGCGGATCGGGCACGCCAAGGCACTGTGCGCCAAACTTGCCGCGGGAGCACGGTGGGATTTGGTCTTCAACATCGCCGAGGGACGCATCGGCCGGAACCGCGAGGCACAGGTCCCCTGCATGCTGGAGGCGTTTGACATTCCCTACACCATGTCAGATCCCCTGGTCTGTGCCGTTACCCTGGACAAGTCCATCGCCAAGCGGATCCTGCAATCAGAGGGACTTGCAACCCCAAGGTTCCATGTGGTGCGCAGCATGGCTGACATCGCCACGGTTTCCCTCCCGTATCCCCTTTTCGCCAAACCCATCGCCGAGGGGACGGGCAAGGGCATTGACAGGACCTCCTGTGTAAAGAATTCTGCCGAATTGCGGACCCTCTGCGAAACGCTGCTGGGCAAATACGACCAGCCTGTACTCGTCGAGGAATTCCTGCCCGGTCGTGAATTCACGGTGGCCATTCTCGGAACCGGCTCAAAAGCGCGGGTACTGGGAACCATGGAAGTCTGCTTGCGACCCAACGCCAACACGAGCATCTACACCTATGAGATGAAGGAACAGTGGGATCATTATGTCGATTATCACAAGCCTCCCCGCACGCCTGAAACACTTGCCGTTGAAAAACTGGCACTGGATTCCTACCGGGTCCTTGAAGTCAGGGATTGCGGACGTGTTGACATCCGCATGGATCGCCAGGGAGCCCCCTCATTCATGGAGGTCAATCCCCTGCCCGGCCTGAACCCGGCCCATTCCGACCTTCCCATCATCGCCAGGCAGGAAGGCGTGCGATTTGAAGAAGTGATCGGCGCTATCCTCGACAGCGCCCTGGCCCGGATCACGGGCTCCTCATGAGGACACGCCAGGAACCAGTACTGATACTCCATCACGCCATCCCGGCGCCAGGCAGTTGCCACAACGCCGAAAGCGATGCGGGCGTCATGGATGAGGTTCGAATCGTGTCGGAAGCGCTTCGCCTGCTGAGCATCCCCTTCCGGGTCGCTTCAGTACAATCCCTCTCGGCCCTGCCACCCCTTCTCCAAGCCGCTCCGGAACGGATTATCATTAACCTTATTGAGAATTTTCCAGACTGCCCCGAAGAGGCCATGCAGGTTCCGACCCTCTGCAAGGCGTTTGACAAGGAATGCACCGGCAATGACAGCACACCCCAGACCCTAGCCCTCGACAAGTGGCGTACCAAGGCGGTGCTCCAGGCCGCAGGCCTGCCGGTGCCCGCCGGGGTGATCATTCCAGTGGACCGCCGCTCCGCCGCAACCGTCCTCACGAAAGCCATGGCGGCGACAAACCCGGTTTTCCCACCCGCTCCATGGATCGTCAAACCGCTTTTCGCTGATGCCAGTGAAGGAATCCATCCCTCCTCGGTGATCAATGGCAACCGCCAGGCCATGTCTCGGGCCATCTCCCGTATCCACAAGGACTTCAAGCATCCGGCTCTGGTGGAGCAGTTTTTTGGAACTCGGGAAATCAATATCGCAATGTTCCAGCAGGGACAACGCATCAGAGTTCTTCCCGTTGCTGAAATTGAATTCCGTGATTTTGGCGCCACCCGACCGCGCATTGTTGATTATGCCGCCAAATGGCATACCCACTCCTTTGAATACCACCACACCGTACGTGTTGTGCCGGCCTCCATCAATCAGGAACTGGCGGGACTCTTGCGGCGCGCCGCCCTCTCGGCCTGGCATGCCCTGGGCTGCCGGGACTACGCCCGGGTCGACTTCCGGCTCGATGATGCCGGGAACTTTGTTATTCTGGAAGTCAACCCGAACCCGGATATCTCTCCTGACAGTGGCTTTGAAGCCGCGCTCAAATCGGCTAAAATACCCTTCCACAATTTTGTGCTGGCAATCTACTCAAACGCCCTGACCCGTCTCGGGAACACTTACGGCAAAACCCGTCCGAAACCTGTCCGATCAGCGAACCAGCCACTCCGGAAACGACCTTTTATCCGGCACAGCCAGCCTTCCGACCGTAATGCAATTCTTGCATTCATGCGCGACACCGGATATTTCCATGGCGGCGAGATTGAGGTGGCACAAGAAGTTTTGGACGACGCCCTTGCCAAGGGACCGGCAGGCCACTACCAATCCTTTACCCTTGTGTCGGGCGGAGCACCTGAAGGCTGGATCTGCTACGGCCCCACCCCCTGCACCACCGGCACTTTTGACATCTACTGGATCGGCGTCAGCGCGAAATCGCAGGGCAAGGGTTACGGCCGCGCCTTGCTTGATCATGCTGAAGGCGATATCCGGAGAAAGCAGGGACGACTTGTGGTTATCGAAACATCGGGGCGACCTCTTTATGACGCCACACGGGGATTCTACCTCAAGACCGGCTACTGCGAAACCGCAAGAATTCCAGATTTCTATGCGCCCGGTGATGCCCGGGTCATCTATTCAAAGGCCCTTGATGTCGGGTGAATAACCGCGGAGGAAAGCGGCCCCGGACATGGGTTTCCTGCCTTCAGGCTGGACTTCCAACAACCGGAGCGCCTGATTTGACGTCTGGATCAGCAGCCCGTCGCCAGCCGCCTCAATCAAGGTGCCCGGCGCCCCTGACCCCGGCTCAATCCGGGAAACGGTTACCTTGAGGGTTTTCCCAGGGCTCCCGGGCAAATCACAAAAGGTGCCCGGCCAGGGATTGAATCCGCGAATATGATTATGAAGCACACGGGCAGGTAGGGTCCAATCAAGCCGCCCGTCCACCTTCCTCAGCTTGGGCGCGTTTGTTGCAGTCACATGATCCTGGGGAATCCCGATCGCAGTCCCCTGCCGGATCAACTCGATGGTCTCACCAAGAAGCGCCGCACCTGCTGCAGACAGTTTGTCGTGATAGGTTCCCCCGGTATCGTAAGCCTCAATGGGCAGCTCACGCTTCAAAATGACATCACCGGTATCCATTCCTGAATCCATGAACATCGTGCTGACACCCGACACCGCATCGCCGTTGGCAACGGCCCACTGTATGGGTGCGGCACCCCGATAACGGGGCAACAGCGATCCATGGACATTGATACATCCCAGCGGCGGCAAGGCCAGAAGGGCGGGCTTGAGCAATTGCCCATAGGCGACCACTACAATAAGCTGGGGGCGCAATGCCTGGAGCCTCTCCAGGCTTTCAGGCGTGTTCACCCGTTCAGGATTCAAAACGGGAATCTGCCGGTCTCCCAGGAACTGTTTGACCGGGCAGGACGACACTTCCAAATTACGCCCTTTGGGCCGGTCGGGCTGGGTCACCACAGCGACCACCTCATCCGTGGCTGAGGCCAGTAGCCTCTCAAGACAGGGACAGGCAAATCCCGCCGAACCCATGAAAATGATGCGCATACAGATGTCCTGATTCCGGGTTATGCGACAAAGGGATCCGGAGCGTTCAACAATTTCTGCCCGATCCGGAGTGACGCCGCTTGAGTTTTTTTCAACAGACTCCGGCCCCGCGAATCAATGGCAACGATGGCGGGGAAATCCTTGAGCTCCAGAATCCACATGGCTTCCGCCAATCCGAACTCGGCACCAAAATGCACCCCTTTAACCCCGACCACTTTATCCGCCAGAACCTGGGCGGCCCCGCCGACGGCATGCAGATAGACGCATCCTCCGTCTTTACAGGCCGCCTCGGTAAGCTTTCCCATGGACCCCTTACCAATAAACACACGCACGCCATGTTCCTCGATGATACGGGGCATGTACTGCTCCTCGCGGGCGGAGGTAGTCGGCCCGGCCGCGCGCACCTGCCAGCCCTCATCCTTGCGGATGACAACGGGACCGCAGTGGTAAATGGCCGAGTTCTTCAAGTCTACAGGGCTCTTCCCGCCCTCGAAAAGATACTTGTGAATCCTGTCGCGCGCCGTGTAGACAATCCCGCTCAAGAGCACAAATTCACCGGTACGCAACGAGCGGATCTGTTCGTCCGTAAAGGGGCAATTCAAATGCCGGGTCTTTAATACAGCCATTTCTTGAACCCTCCCTTCGCCGTCAACAGGGCGCCTCTACGCCGGAACGCCCAGCACATATAGGAAACGGTCACAAAGAACGAGGCCGGAACCCTGCTTACCGCGCCAATTTTCACCCCCAGCAGGGTGGTGTTCCCCCCCAACCCCATGGGGCCGATTTCAAGTTGCCTGGCTTCCTTCATCAAACGCTCCTCAAGACGGCCCAGCACCTTGATCGACGCCTTATCGTCGAGTTTCCTGAGAAACTGACTTTTTGACCATTCGTAACCGGTCGCCCGGTCCCCTCCTATGCAAACCCCCAGAATACCCGGCGCGCATCCGTTCCCCTGCGCGGCCATCACGGCATGCAACACACAGCGCCGAACCCCTTCCATGTCGCGTCCCGCACCCAGCTCCGGATCCGGCAGGCTGTACTGGTGCCCGACATTTTCGCAGCCCCCACCCTTCATGATCAATCGTACATCCACGGTGGTCCGCGCGCACTGCTCGAAATAGAAAACGGGGGATCCGGCTCCCACGTTGGTCTCGCAAGGCACCCCGCTCAGGGCGTCAATGGTGTTCTGCCGGAGATAACCCAACCGCGTAGCCCGCGCCACCGCGATCCGAGTCGCTGAGACCAGCGTGTTCGTATCGAACCCGACGGGCACCTGGAAGTAGAAAATAAGAGTGCCGGTATCCTGGCACAAGGGGGCATCATTCTCACGCGACCGTTGAATATTCTCCAGAATACTGTCCAGCACCCAGCGCGACCGGCCGCCTTTCTTTTCGCCCTTAGAGGCACGTCGCAGCGCTTGCTCAACATCGGCTGGAAGATCCACCGAAGTCCGGCGGATCAACTCAAACAGGCTTGATTCCCAGTGAGCGTGGTTCTTCATGGTCTGGGTATGTATCAGAATCAGGGAA
>CAYOQM010000037.1:15395-15789 GCA_964406065.1 uncultured Verrucomicrobiota bacterium | reverse complement strand
GATCACCATTCGTAAGTTCCCCAAGAAGCGCATCCTGGTGGAGGATCTGGTGGGCTACCGAAGCCTGACCAAGCCGATGGCGGACTTCCTGCGCTTGAGCGTCCTGGCGGCGAAGAACATGGTCATTTCCGGCGGTACGGGGTCGGGCAAGACAACGTTGTTAAATGTCATGGGGGCGTTTATTCCGGACGGCACCCGGATCATCACCATTGAGGATTCCGCGGAATTGCGGTTGCCCCAGGATCATGTGGTCCGCCTGGAAACGCGGCCTCCGAATATCGAGGGCAAGGGGGATGTGTCGATCCGGGATCTGGTGAAGAATTCATTACGGATGCGCCCGAACCGCATTATCGTCGGGGAATGCCGCGGAGGTGAGGCCCTGGATATGTTGCAG
>CAYOQM010000037.1:0-15385 GCA_964406065.1 uncultured Verrucomicrobiota bacterium | reverse complement strand
GCGTCCTTGTATGACGGTGAGATCAAACTGCAGGAAATCTTTGCCTTTCGACGGACCGGGTTGAGTGAAGAGGGGCAGGTGGAGGGGGTTTTCTCCGCCACCGGAGTCATCCCGTCGTTTGTGGAGGAATTACGGCTGGCCGGAATGGATGTCGATATGGCCATGTTCGTTCCGACCTCGGAGACATAAAACTCATGCTGGAAATTGTCCTGTTACTGGTCTTTGTGGCGGTTGTGCTCGCGCTGCTGGCGGTCTACCAGCCTGTGCGTGAGGCGATTGCGCGATCCGGGTTCCGCCAGAAGGACCAGGTGGCCCGGCGGCTGGATGAGATGTTCATCTTCATCTCGGTCGAAGGATTGCACAAGATCAAGTGGGGTGTGGCGGCGTCCACGGGAATCATGGGGTTGTTGATGAGCTGGGAGGCGACCCCGCCGGTCCCCTTTATCGTGGGCGCCCTGGTCGGGGGCCTGGGGTTTTTCCTGCCCGAAGTGGTCATCCTGATCATGCGGCATCGGCGGAGGCAGGCCTTCAGTGAGCAGTTGGTGGACGGACTGGTGCTGATGGCCAACGGGTTGCGGGCGGGATTCAGCCTGCAGCAGGCGATGGATATGCTGATTGAGGAGATGCCCGCTCCGATCTGCCAGGAATTCGAGTTGGTCCGGCGCGAGTACCGGCTTGGAGTCGATCTCGATATCGCCCTTCGGAACTGTGTCACCCGCACGAAGGATCCCGATCTGGATCTGGCCGTGTCGGCCATCCAGATCACGCGGCAGTTGGGCGGGAATCTGGCGGAGGTCTTTGAGCGCATTGTCGCCATGGTTCGCGAACGGAAGGTGCTGGGGGGCAAGGCGGAGGCCCTGACCGCGCAGGGCCGCTTGCAGGCGCTGATCGTGGGGGCGTTGCCGTATGTCTTCGGGTTCTTCCTGATGAAGGTCAATCCCGAGTTGATGCGGCTGATGTGGACGACCTTCTACGGCTTTGTTGCCCTGATCCTGGTGGTGGTGCTGGACGTGGTCGGGTATTTGTGGGTACGCAAGATTGCCAATGTGAAATACTGATGACATGAAACCTTGGATGAAATCATTGTTCTCCTCCCTGGGTGAAGCCGTGGTGCGGCGGGCGGGGAGGATGGCGGCCGACTATGTCAGGAAGCATGACTCCCTCCTGGTCACGGCAGGCCAGCCGGGCGGGATGACAGGGGTGGAGTTGCTGGGCATCCAGGTGGTGCTGGCGGCACTGTTTCCCGTGCTCTGGGGCTGGGTGCTGCAGCAGACCGGCATTGTCGATTTCCTGTTTGAAGGCCCGAAAGTGGTTCTGGTCTTTCTGGCATTGATGGCGGCGGGGTTTGTCTTCCCGGCGATGAATGTCAGCGAGCGGGCGGCCCGCAGGAAACAGTCCATTTCGCTGCAGCTTCCGGATACGCTTGACCTGCTCTCCATTTCGGTGGAAGCGGGGCTGGACTTCCTGACGGCGCTCAGGCGGGTGGTTGAAAAACACCGTCCGGGTCCTCTCAAGGACGAACTGGAATATTTCTTCAACCAGATTGAACTGGGGCGGCCGAGACGCGACGCGTTGCGCGACATGGCCGGACGGGTTCAGCTTCAGGATCTTTCCGGGGTGGTCTCGTCCCTGATCCAGGCCGACCGGCTGGGCGCCAGCATCGGTCCCATTTTGACCGTGCAGTCGGACATGTTGCGGATCCGCCGGGCACAACGGGCGGAGAAGGCGGCCCAGGAGGCTCCCGTGAAAATGCTCGCCCCCCTGATCCTGTGCATCATGCCGGCCGTGTTTGTGATGATCCTGGCACCCGTCTTTATCCAGATGGTTGCCAACATCGGCAAGTAGAAGATTATGAAGCGAACTCTTTCCATCCTGGACGGCGAGGCGGTCGCCAAAACCGTGACGATGGTTACGCCGGTGTTTACCATCGGCCGTTCCCGGAGTTCAGATCTTCAGGTTGAGGATCCCCTGGTCTCGCGGTGCCACGTGGAATTGCGGCTGGAGCAGGGCAAGGTGTTTGTGGCGGACAAAAGCTCCCACGGGTCAAGCCTCAACGGGAAGCCCGTAAAAGGCATGGTTTCCCTGAGTCCTGGCGATATCCTCGAAGTGGGGCATTTCCGGATCCGCTATGATGAAGCCGGGGGGGGCGCGGAGCCGGTGTCTGACGCGGACGCGGAGCATGCCGACATGCCCTCGGCCGGGATGAGTGGAACCCGGGTTATGGATCAGGCGATGCTGGACGACCTGAAGGCGGAAGGGGGCGGGGAGGCGGGGCCGGAGGCCACGCGCGCCGTGGCGGCGGATGCCACCCGCATGCTTGATCCCTCGCAGTTGCCGGGATGGAAGGCCCCCTCGCCGGCGGGGAAACCGACCTCCAGGCGATTCGGGCTGGCGGTGGTTCTGGTTGGACTGGTGTTGGCGCTGGCTGGTCTGTACGGCGTGGTGAACTGGCGGGACTCATCGGAGCGAACGGTGGAATGGCTGCGCTATGAGGATCCTTCTTTCGGCTTTATCCTGTCCTATCCGGATCATTGGGTGCGCCTGACGGATAAATCAGGGGCCGTCCTTCAGACGGGTGAAGGACGGGATGGGGGGCCGACAGGAACACGCCTGTGCGTGTATGCCGAAAAGGATTTCCAGCATGAATTGACCGGATTGACGGACGGCTTCCTGCATTACCAGGAGGTGTTGAAGGGGCGGCACGCCGGCTTTTCCCTGCTGGGGTCAAAGTCCATGACGATCAACGAGGTGTCCTGTATCTTCTTCGGGTTCCAGTCCGCCACCGAGCAGGGCAAGGGGTTGTATCTGCTGAACGGGGGGACACGCATCGTCGTGGAATGTTTCAGTTCCCGGGCCGCTTATCAACAGCAGGCAGCTATGTTTTCCTCCCTCCTGCAGGGATTTTCCCTGCGGGAACCCCAGCAGGTCATGGATTTTCCATTGCCTGATGACGACATGCAGCACATGGCTCTGGCCAATCCCGAAAGTCTGGCGAAGCAGGTGGATCAACATAAGCGCAACGGCGACGCCCTGGTGGCCAACCGGAACGTGAAGCCGGACAATTTATTCCGGGCCATCCGTGAATATCAGCAGGCCTTGCAGCTGAGCCTGGCCCGCCCGGAGCGGTTGGAAGCGTACAGCGGGGCAGCGCGCGGGCTTCAAACCGCACTGGGGCTGTATAAACAGGCCGTTGACCGGCAACGGTATGAGATCAATCGGGCCTTGAAGGAAGGAAGCCGCGAAACGGCCTATTGGGAAGCCGCCAAATTGATGCAGATGGTTCCCGACAAGGCTGACGCCGTGTATCAGGAAGCCTATCAAATCTCTCGACGGCTCTCCGTGGCAAAGTGAGGACACAATGATGGCAATGCTGATGGTGACAAGGGAAAAGCGGCAGGGCGGAAAAGCCGTCATCAATAAGAGGATTTTCATCGTGGGCAGGTCACGCCAGTGCGACCTCACGCTGGATGATGAGCCGATGGCGTCCCGGCAGCACATCGAGATAGAAGCCGAAGGGGACGGTCACTGGCTAAAGGACAAGGGTAGCCGCAACGGGACATTTCTGAACGGCAAACCGGTTGTCGATCGCGTGAAACTCAACGACGGCGATGAAATTGAGATCGGCCTTACCCGGCTGAAATTCCTGGTGGATCAGGAGGCGTCCTCCGGCGCGGAGCCGGCGCAGGGAGAAACCCGGGTCATGAATGTCCCGCGGGGTGAGAAAAAAGACGGGAGCCGCAAGAGCGTGATCGCCGCCTCCAAAGGGGATTGGCAGGTCAAATTGACGATTGTCGAGGGGCCCTTTGCTGGGGGGGTATTTGCCAACTGGGAAGGCCCCCTGCTGCTGGGACGGGGGCTGGATAACCACGTGGTGCTGCTGGATGATGCCGTTTCGATTCATCAGGCCAGGATTGTCACGGAGGGGGATCGGTATCTCCTGGAAGATCTGGACAGCAGCAACGGTACGTTTGTGGAAGGCATCAAGGTCAGGAAGCAGGTCTTGGAGTCCGGACAGCGGATCAAGATCGGGGTCTCCACGCTGGTATTCAAGCAGATCAATATCCGCCAACAGCGCCGGTTCAGGAACCGAATCCTTCTGGCGGCGGGAATCCTGGTTCTGGTTCTTGGGCTTGTCAAACTGCTGCAACCGCCGGATCTGGCGGGCCGCAGTATTGACCAGGCCCTCAAGTATTATGCCCAGGGTGAGTTCGAAAAGGCGCTGGAGAACTATCAGTCGGCGTTGAAGTACGATGCCCAGTCGGCGACGGCCCGCGACGGCATCCGTCAGGTCAAGGCCGAGTTGGCGGCGCGCGATGCGCTCGCGGCGGCCGAGGTGGCGGCGGGCAGGGAAAACTATGAGCGTGCCAAGGAACTCTGTTACCAGGTGTTGCGCGACTTGCCCGGGAATGCACGGGCCCGGAATATGGAGGCGGTCATCAAATCCATTGAGAACGCCAGGATCGCGGTGTCGGCGCGAAACTGGGGTGACGCGGTGCGTCTGTTGGAGAAGGCGCGGGAAACCTATCCGAAATCCGCGCTGGTTCGCCAGCGTCTGGAGGCGGCGGCCCGGGAACTGGAAGCCGAACAGAACCTGGTCAAGGCCAATGAGTGCCTGCAGCACAAGCAGGTTGACATGGCGGAGTCCTGCCTCAAGGCGATTCCCGAATCCAGCGTTTATTTTATCGAGGCCCGCGGGGCGCTGGACACCATTAGCCTTGACCACAAGATTTCCGAATACTGGCGAAAAGCGCAGGCCTGTTACCAGCAGGGATTGCTGACGGAGGCGCTGGTCGAGATCGATGCGGGACTTCGGGTTGTGCCCTCCAGTCCTGTCCTGCTGGGTTTACGCGAGAAAATCCGCCAGATCGAGCCGCTGCTGGAACCGCTGGCGGCGGCCGAGGCGATGGCGTCGCCAGATGATATTGACCTGCTCTGGCGCGGCGTCCGGACCTGTGACACGGTCATCCAGAAGGAACTGGATCCGCTCAATGTGGTGTTGAAACGCGCGGTCAAGGCGCAGGCCCGGTTGCAGAAACGGCTGCACGAGTTGTCGCAGGACAACGCCGTGAAGGCGGAGGCGGCCACGGCGGCGGGGCACACCAAGGAGGCGTTCGTGTTCCTGAAGCAGGCCGTGCAGGCGGACTCCGCGAATACCGCGGCCGCCCGTGACATGGAGGTGGTCCGCCGCAAGATCACGGCGGCATCGCGATCCCTCTATCAGAAGGGCATTGTGCATGAGGAGCTCGGGCAGCTGGATCTGGCACGCCAGGCGTTCACCGAAGTCATGACGATCAGTGTTCCGGATGAGGTCTATTATGAGCGGGCGGCCCGGAAGCTGAAGGACTATGCGCAGTAATTCCACAGTGAACCGGCGCGGCACGGCCCTCTGGAAAGTGGCGTTCGTTGCCGGCGGCCTGATCCTGGCGGGGGGTGCGCTGCCGCTTCAGGCCCTGCCACGCCTCGTTGTCCAACAGCCAGTTTTCGACTTCGGAGGCGTTACCAACGTGACGCAACTGCGGCATGATTTCGTGTTGCGCAATACGGGGGACAGTCCGCTTATCATCCGGAAACTGGTCTCCGGGTGCGAGTCCTGCCTGAGCCTTCAGGTGGAGGCCAGCACGGTCGACCCGGGTGGACAAACCCTTGTGCGCTGTGCGCTGGATGCCCGCCTGTTGAAAGGCGCGGTGATCCGCTTTGCGCAGGTGCAATCCAACGATGCGGCGGGCGGTCCCGCGGAACTCGAACTGCGTGCGACCCTCGTCCAGTTATATGAGTCGTCCCCGCCGGAAATTCTCCTGGAAGGGAGTCCTGAGTCGATCAACGGGATTGTGGAGATCCGCCCCCTGACCAGGCTCCGCGAGCCGTTGTCGCGGGTGGAGTCGGACAATACCAATGTCGTTGCCGGGGTGTCCGAGATCAGGCCGGGCTCGTATCAGATGGTGGTCCAGGCGCTGGAGACGTTGCCGCGGGGGCAGTGGGCCTTTAACCTGACCGTGCGGAGTGCCGCAACGAATGATCCTCCCTGCAGGATTACCGGGCGGATAAACTTTCCTCGTGATATTGAACTGATCCCCTCCCAGCTTGTTTTTGAGGCGCGGGAGCAACCCCAGCGCAGGATCCTGTGGGTGCGGCAACATGCCGGAAACCCGGTGACCTTGCTGGATGTCGTTCCTTCCTCGCGGGAGTTCCAGTGTGAAATCGTGCCCGATGCCTCGTCCTTCGACTACCGGATCCATGTGGAAGCGGGCGACCTGTCGTCGCTGGCGGGGCAAAACAGGGTGTTGACCTTGAAGGCCAGGAACTCATCTCAAGAAGAGATCCCGTTGCTGCCCGTGGTGATGAGTATCTGTAGCCCCGCCCAGGAGGCGCCATGAAGTTGAAGGAATCCTTCAGCGCCAGTCGGGCCTCCGAGAGCGGGCAGGCGATCACGGAATATCTTGTCCTGATGGTGCTGACCCTGCCCCTGATCTTCTGGTTGTTCCATCCGGACAATGAATTATATGTCGCGCTGCGCGATCAGTTGAACCTGACGAATGTCATGTTGCTGTTTCCCGGTCCCTGATTCGATGTGGGGTGGAATTTTTTAGCAGGAATGTTAAATGACAGTTGAGACGGCAAGTGGATTGGCGAGTCTGGTGGCCTTGGCGGGCATGCTCATTGTGGCCGTCTATGGCGAGGTCAAGGAGCATCGCATCCCGAACTGGCTGACCTTTTCAGGAATGAGCCTGGGGCTGATGCTGGGGTACTTGCAGGGGATGCCTGTTTTTTGGGGGGCGCTGGGAGGATTGGCGGCCGGGTTCGGGTTCCTCTTTGTCTTTTACCTCTTTGGGGGAGTCGGGGGCGGGGATGTCAAGCTGATGGGGGCTGTCGGGGCGTTGATGGGATTCAAGCTGATGCCGCCGACCTTGTTCTACACGGCACTGATCGGGTTATGCCTGGCCCTGCTGATGCTGGTCTGGCGCCGTGATTTCTGGCGCCGGATGACCGGGATGATCCGCGCTTTGGCCTTCTGGCGGAAGCCTGCCGGGGAAGGGCGGGACAAGCCGGAGCCCATTCTGGTGCCGTATGGGCTTGCCATTGCGCTGGGCTGCCTTATGACCTTGTGGTTCTGCGATGTGAAGTAAGTGGAAAACGGAATGTGAAACGGTTGAAACACAGTCTTGGGATCGTCAAGGATGAGCGGGCGCAGTCGCTGACCGAATGCGCGATTGCGATTCCGATCATCCTGCTGATGTTCTTTGCGATGCTGCAATATGTGGCGATCGTGCAGGCGTACCAGTTGGGCAACTATGCCGCCTATGCCGCCGCACGCTCCTATGCCGTGCATGCCGCATTGAGCATCCATGAAACGGGGGATGACGGGCGGGCTCAGGATTATGCCAAGACGGCTGCGGCCATGGCTTTGGCCCCTATTGCCCGCCTGATGCCCGGGGAAGCGGAGTTCCTCGGGAGCGATCTGGCGGGGATTTCGCTGACGGAAGGGGAGTCAGGGCTGCTCAGCCTGAGCGAGAAACTTGTGCAGGGCTTCATCGTGGCCAAGTATCTCCGTCTCAACTCGAGCCTGCTGGGCGGAGGGATCTCCGTCCAGACCAGCGGCAGTCCCAAGCAGGTGGATGTCGAAATCAACTATCCCCAGCCCATTTATGTGCCGGGCCTTGCGGAGTTGTGGAATTATGTCGTCGGCGACAAGATTTTCACCAGCATGAAGCCGTTGAGGGAAGGGCTGGGGGGAATTCCGAAAGCCTATGGTGAATATCATGTGAAGCGTGAGGAACTCGGCTCGCTCGACATTCCGGACTTTCTCGAGCCTTACATCGGATTCTGCCCGCATATCAATATCCGCAGCAAATGCTCCATCGGCTATGAGGAATGGGGCGATATCGAATCGTACCGGCCCCGGTTTCCGGGTACGGTCGATGACGAGGAAAAGACCGATCCCGCCTTGGAGCAGCAGGCCAAGGATATGGAGCAGGCCACCAAGGATCTCGAGGATGCCAAGAAGAAAGTCGATGAGGCGGAGGAAGCCTTGAAGAAGGCCAAGGAGGCCACCCAGGCGGCAAAGGCCGAGCGCGACAAGTATGCGCCGGGGACGGATGAATACAACGCCGCAGACCAGAAATACCAGGATGCGCTGGCAGAGGAGGCGAAGCGGGGGGCGGAATACGAGGCCGCCGTGGAGATCGCCAATGAGAAATCCGAGAAACTTGGAGACCTGACGAAATAGAGGCATCGGGATCAACACGAATATGAAGATTATGTTGAAGATTCAACGGCTGCGCCGGGACACGGGAGGCAGTGTGTTGCTGCTGTCCGGCACGATGATGTTCCTGGTCGTGATCGCCGTGCTCCTGAACGGGGATATGAACCGGGGGGTCTACGGCCGCATCCAGGCCCAGAATGCGGTGGATGCCGCCGCAGAAACCGCGGCCCTGTGGGAGGCGCGCGGGTGCAATCTCCTTCAGCACCTGAACAACCTTCACTACGACGGGAACAAGATCCTGTTCATCGCCGAATCGGCGTCTCTGGCGAATTGCGCCGGGGCGATTGTCGCGGTGCCCGTGGCGATTGCCGCCCACATCTGGCCACCAGCCCTGGCCGTGGCCAATGCGGCCGCCGTCGCCACGTGCACCTTGTGCACGCCCGCACCCTATATTGACGAGGGACAGGAATACTTCGCCACGGCCATCAACAAGTGCCAGCAACTTGCGCAGAATCTGTTTCCCCTGCTGACGCTGGGTTATGCCAATTCCGTTGCCGGGGAAGCCGGCGCCGATGACCTGACCCAGGTCATTCCCGAGTACCTGGGCAGCCTGATGGATGCCGGCGGGGTGCATTGGGATGGGTTGGACGCCGTGTCTTCCGCGATGGGCTTCCTTCCCTCGGCTGTCGATGTGCACGCCGTTCCCATAACCCTGATTGGCGACGATAAGTTCTTCGAATTCGGCGTCAAGACGCAGGAGGGCGAAGGACTGCCCTGGAAGACGCCCGACTGGTGGAATACCATGGCCCAGACCGTCTATCCGGCCGCCAAGGCGGAGTGCCAGTTGCCCGGGTTTGACTTTTCGTCAATCTTCAACTCCATCATGGGGGATGATCGCGGCGACAAGTGGGGGTGGAAGGACAAGTATTATCGTGGCAATCCCGGCTACATGACCTGGGTTGCCGGGAAACTGACCCAGGGTGAAGTGGCGGGATTGGGACGTCTGCGCTGGCTCTATTCCGAGTCCACCAGCGGGATTGAGGACTCGGAGAAGAACCACCTTTACGAAAAGGAGATCCTTAACCCCGAGGGAATCAAATTGAAGGTGCCCGCCTTTCTTGCCCTGGCCAGCAGCCAGGTCGAAGGCGATCCGGTTGTATCCCAGACCGACAACGTGAATGCGGAAGGCAAGATCATTGCGGTGTACATGCCGCTGCCGTCCTATAAGAATCCCACACGCGGGGACAAGTTGCTCATCTATCATTAAGAGACAAGGCGGCGAATGAGAAAGCAAGGGAGAGGTCAACAACGACTCCAAGGCGGACGCCGGGGGCAGGCCCTGGTGGAAGCCTGTATCGGCTTGGCCTTGATGGCGCTGGTTTGGGTCCTGATGACGCACGTCTGCTACATGCGCATCAACCATGTGCGGACGGTCATGGCATCGCGGCATGCCGCCTGGCTGGCAGGGCATAAGGAGGACACGGCCTCGTCCCTTGGAAATTTCTTCAATTCGCAGGATGCGGCGTATGCGGGGGTTTCTTCGGAGTCGCTCGCGATCAGCGCCATGGGGAAGAGCTGGTCGGGCGCGGACGCCTCGGCGGTGCGGGCCCGTGTTACGTTTGGAGTCACTCTGGAACAACTGGATGACACCAATACCTTCCCTTTTGCCCTGATGAAAGCGGAACTGCCTTTTATGCCGTCGCTGATCCTGACCAATTACCTGTCCGTTGATTCACAGTGTGTCTGGCCCGCGGATGTCGGGAATACCTGGAAGGACAAATCCGAGGCGTTCAAAGGAGTGTTGTCGGAATTGATCAATGAACTGGGTGGGGTGGCCAAGTGGATCGGGAGCCTATTTACGTGATGGGTGTTTCCGAGAACGTGGCGGGACAGGGGCTCAGGCGCGTGGCTGGCATGACAGGCCGGATTTTACTTTCCGGCGTGGTGGTCTGGGTTCTGATTGTGTGCTTGACCGTTTTCCTGAGGAGTCCTTTGTCGTCCTCCGGGGATCGCTCCGTCCGGACTCCTGATGCCGTCCGCGAGGCTCCGCCACAACAGGCTCTTCGCCCGGTGTTGACCGGGTTATGGCCGCATTTTCCGACATCCTACGAGGGGTCCTCCCGAGCCATGGTGGTGAACGGGGTGAAGTTCATTTCAGAAACCTCTCGGACCTGGGCTCCGAGTTCCGCGGTCCTGGATTATTACCAATGCCAGATGATGGCCAGGGGATGGCGGGATGTCACGGAAGAGAGCAACAATATGCGGCCCGAGACGAGACAGGAGCGGGCAGGCGACGCCGGACTCCAGGATCCGCAGTATTTGGAGGTCTATCGGCAGGTGACCGAAACGACGCGGGTATTCAGTGACGGGGTGTGGACGATGCATGTGCATGCGGAAGCAAGCTCGGAACACAAGGGACAGACCCAGGTGATGATCAATGCAGCGGAGGTTCCGTCTCTCAAGGATTTTGCGGGGGTCTGGGCCTCGTTGGGCCGATCGGATTCCTCGGGGAACAATGAGCTCGATGTGGTTGAGCATCGGGATGGCCAGCGTTATCATACCCGGATTACGGTTCAATCCCGGCCCTCGGCGACGGTGTTCGCGGAGGCCCTGGAGCGGGTTCGCGCCGATCACTGGCGTCCGACCCTTGTGAGCGTCGCGGCGCCCGGGGGGCGCGATCACGTTGCCATGCTTGTCAAGGGGGGGCAATATGCGTCGCTGACCGCGACGGACACGAAAGACGGGAAAAAGGCGTCGGTGACCTGGACGGAAGTGACGCCCGAGTCGTCCGGGAATATTTCGCGATGAGGACAGATTAATCCAGGTATGTTACAATGAAACGATCAAAGGGATCACGGTGATTTCTGGAAGAACACTCTAAATTGGTGGCGGACCGGCCTGTCGGTCAGTTTCCGTGGATGGCGGCGGCTTATGCCGTCACGCTTCTGGCGGGACTGTTGTTTGTGGCGTCCGCTGTCTGGGAGGCTGATCAGCGGATGCGGTCGGACACCCTTCACCATATCCGGCTTCTGGCCCGATCCTTCAGTCTGGCGGATGTAAGGAGGCTGAACGGGGTGTCGTCCGAGGCTGACCTGCCGGGGTATCGGAGGCTGAAGGAGCAATTGGCCGCTTTGCGGGCGACGGATCCCAAATGCCGTTTGCTGTACCTTCTCAGTTGGCGTTCAGGCGGCAAGGTTGTGTTTTTGGCGGATTCCGTGCCAATGGGGATGAAGGATGAATCGCCCATTGGTAAGGAGTACGGGAAAGCGGCCGGGTTTCTCCAGGCCTTTGATGAAAAGACCGAGTTGACTATCGGTCCCTCGAGGGATTCCTGGGGCACGGGGATGTCTTCGCTGGTTCTCCTTTCCGCCCCCGACCCGGGAGCGGCGACCATTATCATGGGCATTGATGCAGACGCCATGGAATGGTGGCGTGAAATCCGCAACGCCGGGGCCGTCCCCCTGCTCCTGAGTTTCCTGCTGCTGGCGGTACTGGCCGGCGGACGATTGTTGCTGACCTTGGCCGCCCGGGGGAAGGGATCCCGGAGCCGTCGTGGCGAGGCGGTTCTGGTCACGGGCGTGGGTGTTGTTTTGACGGCTGCGGCGGTCTGGATGGCGCATGACCGGGTCTGGCGAAGCTATCGAGAAGCCTTTGCCCAGCTTGCGGATGCAGAGTTCTCCAATGCCGTCGGAGTATTCCAGACATTATGTAATCAGGAGCTCGAGGGACTGGCTCGGTATTTCAAAGGCAGTCAGGATATCCGCCCTGATGAGTTTCGCGTCTACACGGAATATCTGGTGAAAAACCCCGCTATCCAGGCCTGGGAATGGCTGCCGGCCGTGCCATCCAACGAGGTTGCCCGTTTTGAGGCCGATTTCCGCGCCACCGGACAGTCAGACTTCATGGTCTGGGGCAAGGATGCCGACGGTAAAAGGGTTCCCGTTGCCGGACGTAGTGTTTATTTTCCTATTACCTACGTGGTGCCTTATGAAGGGAATGAGCGGGCCCTGGGCTATGAACCCGCCTCCAATCCCCAGCTTTCACAAGTCATGGAGCTTGCGAAACGGGATCAGTTGCCCAAAATGACGCCCCCGATCCGGCTTGTCCAGGAAATCGGATCACAAAAAGGGGCGGTGGTTTACCTGCCCGTGTTTTCGGGGGGTCACTCCGGCCCCCTCCGGGGCTATGTGGCGTCGGTGCTGAGGCTGGGATCGTTCCTGCAGCAAATTACCATCGGACAAAACCCGGATCACCCGTACATGACGGTTGAGCTTCTGGTCACCGAGGAAGGTGAAGCGCCGCAGGTGGTTGCCTCAACCTCGGTTGAACATAATGCCCGCGGCTATTCCGAAACAAGGTTCCTGTCCATCTTCGGGAGAACCTTCGCGTTCAGGATGCATCCGGAGCGGGCGTTCAGCGAACTGCATCCCCTGCATGCTCCCTGGATGGTGGCGCTGGCAGGGGGGGGGTTAACCGCGGTGGTGGCGATTCTGGTGGGGTTGACGGTCCGGCAGCGCCATGATCTGGAATTGCTGGTTGATCAGCGGACCCGGTCGCTCGTCGACAGCGAGGAAGTATTCCGCCGGCTGTTCAGCAAGAATCCCGTTCCGGTGGCGCTTTCCTGCGTGGATGATCAGCGGTTTGTCAATGTGAACGAGGCTTTTCTCGCGACCTTGGGTTACGTGCGTGAGGAGGTTATCGGGGCAACCCCCGGCGAACTGGGAATGTTTCCTGATACGGGCAGGTTCATCCGACTGATGAAGGAATTCACCGGGAAGGGGAGTCTCGACCCTGTCGAGTTTGAGATCCGGCACAAGAATGGAGCGGTGCTGTACGCCTTATTCTCCGGGGAAGTGGTGAGGATCCGGGAGACCCTGCATTATCTGACGGTGATGGTCGATATCACACCGCTGAAGCGCGCCGAGGCGGAACGCCTTCGCCTGGTTACGGCTATTGAACAAGCCAGTGAAATTATCGCCGTCACCGATACCCGCGGCGTGATCCAGTACGCCAATCCCGCGTTTGAAGCCATTACCGGATTCTCCAGCGAGGAGGTGCTGGGGAAGACATTCGCGATACTCAACAGTGGAACGCAGTCCCCGGCATTCTACCGGGAGATGTGGGACACCATCCGGTCCGGCAAGACCTGGGCCGGACGTTTCATCAACAAGCGTAAGGACGGGGTGCTGTACACGGAAGAGGCGACGATCTCGCCCGTGAGGGATGAGGCTGGGGCCGTGGTGAATTACGTGGTGGTAAAGCGCGATATCACCCATGAGCTGAAGCTCGAACGGCAATTCATGCAGGCCCAGAAGATGGAACTCGTCGGCCGTCTGGCCGGTGGCGTGGCGCATGATTTCAACAATATGCTGGGCGTCATCCTCGGGTATACCGAAATGGCGCTGACCAAGATATCGCCGGCCAATCCGCTATATGCAGATCTGATGGCGGTGCAGGAGAGCGCCTGGCGTACCGCCGACCTGACGCGGCAGTTGCTGGCCTTTGCCCGGAAGCAGACGGTGCTGCCCAGGATTCTCGACCTCAACACCGTCGTGGATTCCGCGATCCGGATGCTGGGACGGTTGATTGGAGAAAACATCAGGTTGGAATGGCAGCCCAGCAATGACCTGTGGCCGGTGAGAATGGATCCCTCGCAGATCGACCAGCTCCTGACCAACTTCTGCGTCAATTCCCGTGACGCCATTTCGGGGGTGGGACGGATTATCATGCGAACCGACAATGTTATTCTGGATCAGGATTTTTGCGCCGATCACGAGGGGGCTTGCCCGGGCGATTACGTGATGTTGTCGGTGGCCGACACCGGGTGCGGGATGAGCGCCGAGGTGCTCGCCCACGTGTTTGAGCCTTTCTATACCACCAAGGGGGTTGGCGAAGGAACCGGTTTGGGACTGGCCACCGTCTACGGCATCGTCAAGCAGAACCAGGGTTTTATCAGTGCGGAAAGCCAACCCGGGAGGGGGGCGACCTTCAGGATTTACCTGCCCCGCCATACCGGCGCGGTGGCCGCGCCAACGCATGATGAGGCTTCAATAGAGGCGATCCGTGGGAATGAGACCATTTTGCTGGTGGAGGATGATGTTGCCGTTCTGGGGATGACCCGGCAGATGATGACGACCTTGGGTTATCATGTGCTGGCGATCGGCAATCCGCAGGAGGCCATCGCGGTGGCCAGGGAACGGCGCGGGGGCATTCACCTCATGCTGGTTGATGTTGTCATGCCGGAAATGAACGGTCCGGAACTGGTTCGGCAGATCCAGCTTTTCTGTCCCGACATGCGGGCCATATTTACCTCCAGCTATCCCCCCAGCGTGGTCAGCCGGAACGGGGTTCCCGGAAACTGTAATTTCATCCAGAAGCCCTTTTCCCTGAATGCGCTGGCCACGGCCCTGCGCGAGGTTCTGCAGAAATCAGCGTAGCAGCCAGCAGGCCGTCAAGAGGGCCAAGGCGATCCGGTAGTATCCAAAAAGAGACATGGGATGTCTCTGGAGGTAGCTCACCAGCCACTTGATGGCGATGGCCGCGGAGAGGAATGACATAACCAGTCCGGCCAGCGGCATTTGCCAGCCATAGTGGGTCAGGATTTCGTGTCCGTATTTCATCGCATCCAACGCCGTGGCCGCGCCCAGCGTGACGAGTCCCAGCAGGAAACTGAACTCCACTGCGGCGCCGAGCGACAGTCCCACCCAGAGTCCCCCGAGGATCGTGGCGAGGCTTCGGCTCACCCCCGGCCACATGGCCAGAATCTGAACGGTTCCAATCAGGAGCGCCATGCCCCAGGTTAGTTCCACCAGAGTCTTGCCCGAATTGGGCTGGAAGCCGGCGGTGCCGCGGCGCCGTTCAATCAGCAGGATGGCAATCCCCCCGACCAACCAGGCGGCCACAACAGGCCAGAGCCCGTAGCGGCCCCCTCCAAAGAGATTGGTCTTGATCCATGTCTCGAGCGTCAACCCGGCGATGGCCGCCGGAATGAATCCGGCGATCATGTTGATCCCGAGCCTGAGCCCCTCCGGGTTTCTGCCGAACGTCCCCGCCATCACGCCCTTGAGCCGGTTGAAATACAGTCCCGCCACCGCCAGGATCGCCCCCGCCTGGATGCAGACGGCATAGGCCTCCGCCGCCTCCTTGGCATTTCCCTGCGTTCCCATTCCCAGGGCCCGCTGTGCC
>CAYOQM010000036.1:12889-15803 GCA_964406065.1 uncultured Verrucomicrobiota bacterium | reverse complement strand
ATCTGAATATCCGGGTCTCCCGCTCCAACCGTCTGACCCTACGCTCCATAACCTCCAGAATTGACGTCTCGTTGCTCATCACCCTGCCCGTCCTCTCTATTGCATTTCCCCCGCCAGTCCCATGACCAGCGCCTTGTTACCGCTCTCGCCGGAACGTTCCGCCAGTTCGGCCGCCTTCCGGAGCATCACCAGCGCCGACCCCTTGTCGCCCGCCGCCAGCAGACTCTGCGTGGCGCGGAGGCGACACTGGAACGCCTCATTCCATTTCGAATCCTGCTCGTAACGCTGCGCCGCCCCCTCTAACGCCTGAACCATCATCCCGAATTGCCCGGCTTTTTTCACCCACTGAACCCGGCTGAGCTGGTGCGCGGCTTCATCTCCGGCCAACAGTTTTGCCTGGATCAGACGCACGGCCAGCGCTTCGAGCCTGGCCCGGACCAGCGCCGGGGTGCGATCCGTCGCCCCCGACTGTGCTGCCTTGAAATGGGTCCGGGCCTCCGGCAGCCGGTTTGCCGCCGCCTCCGCCTCGCCTTGGAGCAACAGGGACTGAACCCGGCCCTCACGATCACTGCCCGCGGCCAGCGCCTCGCACGCCAGCCGCCCGCTTTCTGCGCTTTCACCCGATAACCTGGCGACTTCGGCTTCAGCCAATAGGATCCGTGAGGCGTCCACCCCCGTGTTCTCCGTCAAGGCGCCCGCCTGTTTCAACAGGCTCCTGGCCTCTTCCAGTCTTCCCAGGGCCGTGCGGCACAGGGCCAGATTGTAGGTGTTTCGAGCCACCTCGCCGGAATCATCAACCAACCGTGCCCGCTGCCGCGCCTTCCGGTACAGTTCATCCGCACGATCCATCTCGCCCCGTTGATAGGCTGTTGCAGCCGTGCCGGCCAACAGCTTGATCTCGGGATCAAGCGGCGTGGACCGGGGGGTAGCACACCCCGAAAGGCCCACCGTAAGAGCCAGTCCGACAAGAGTTGCGGCCTCGGCACATTCCCGTCGAACCGATGACATCCACTGTTTCACGGAGCGCTCCTTTCGCTGCCAGCCGGCACCGGGGATTGCAGGGATGTGGCCTGGGTTTCCTCGATATACTTCCTCACCAGCCAGTGTTTCTGGAGGCCTTCCACCAGCACCTGGGTTTCCCGCAACATCGCCTCCGCCTGAAGCAGCACTCCCTGGACATTCGCCACCTGGCCCGTCAGCCCGCCGGTCGCCACACGCACATCCTGAACAACGCCGGCTGCCCCCGCCGTAACACCTGGAAACCCTGCCGCCGTCTCCTTGAGCGACACGGCCAACGCCTGCACATTGGTCATCACACCGCCCAGCTGAGCGGCCATGGGCGGAAGCTGCCGCGCCGTCTGGCGGAGCTCCTTGACGATGTCCTGAACGTCCGCCGCCCACTGGGGGTCGCCGATCAGTTTACCCGCCACGCCCTCATGTTTTTCAAGTTGGCGCGTCACATCATTGACATGCCCCAGGATGGCGCGAAACTGGTCCAGCATGGGAACCGCGGCATCCCTGAACTCATCCACCATTTTCCGGGCCGCCTCGATCAACGCCACATCCTGCACACAGGGAATATAGTCGCCGCTCCTGAGTTTGGGCTGCGACATGTTGCCCAAAGTGATATCCACGTAGGCATCTCCGGCCACTTCGAATTTCTTCTTCACCTTGGCAACGGAATCAATCCGGACAAACTTGCCGAACTTGTCATGCAGGATGAACGTCGTCTCCATGCCGCTCTCCTCGGACGGGACAATTTCACCCACCCATCCTGCCAGCGTGCCGAGGATACGGACCTCAGCGCCCTCCTGCAACCCGTACGTCCCCTTGCCCGCCTCGAACCGGGCCTTGAGGACCAGTTTCTTATGGAACCAGCCCTGGGCATGCCCCGCCGTGTAGATGCCGATCACCAGCAACCCGATGCACAACAGAACAAACCCTCCGGCAATCTGCTCCGCATAACGGAATCGATAAGATGGACTCATGCCTTGTTCTCCCGGCCGTTCTTGACGGCCAACAGTGTTTCCCCATTCATACGGTAACGGCTCACCCTCTCCCCGCACTCTTCCAGAACATGCGGATCATCCTCCAGCCAGAGCACCGCAACCCCCCGGCGGGCCGCCTCGCAGACGGCCTGTGTCAGTTTCGCGGCATCCGCCCTGGGCGCCCCGAAAAAAGGACGCTCCAGCAGGATCAGTTCCGGCGTTCCCACGAAAGCACGAACCCATTCCAGCTTGCGGAGCACCATGCTGTGAACCCGGGTCGGCCGGGCCTCCGGAACCGGATCGATTCCGAACCGCCGGGACAAATCCTCGATTTCCCGGACAATCTCTTCCATCGAACGACTTGTATGATAGCACTCCGCCAGACAGAGATTCTCCATCACATCCAGGTTTGTAATCCAGCCATAATGCTCGTATACCCGGCGAATCAGTCCGCGTTGGGTTGAAATCCGGGCCGCCGCCAGCTCCGCCCAGTTCTCCCCCTTGAACCGAACACACCCCGAGTCAGGAGACATCAATCCCTGCGCCAGGGAGGCCAGAGGACTATGCTCGCGCCCTTCCTCCAATTCCACAATCGCAATCTCACCCCGTCCGAGGCTCAGGCTGACTCCCGTAAGCCCGCTGATGTGCGGCGTCGCCGGACTCAGGCTCACCCCAGCAAATTCCAAAATGGATGGTTCTTCCTTCATGGCCTCTACAAATAGGTCAGCACCGAAACAATCACCGACACGACCAGCACCGCAAGATTGGCCCTGACCACGGTGCGGGTCACCGCCTGGGGAATATCCGTTGCCACCCCCTCCACCGATAAGCCTTCATTAGCCGCAATCACCGCCGTCATCAGCCCCGGAATGAGCGTTTTGGCCAGAATATTATAAAAATCACGAGCGGCACGCCCCCGGATTACC
>CAYOQM010000036.1:10926-12879 GCA_964406065.1 uncultured Verrucomicrobiota bacterium | reverse complement strand
TCCGGTAAAATATCAGGGGGTCACCGGGCCCCGTCCCTAGAAAAGCACCGCACAAATAGCCGCTTCCAAAGGAAAAAACGATAAACAACATCGCCAGCCCGAAAACACAGACGGACATGGCCACCGCCCGCGGCATGACGAGAAAAACCAGGGGATCAACCCCTTGGGCATCCAGCACATCCACTTCACGACGCACCTTCATCCCCGCCAATTCCGCTGCCATGGCCGTCGCACTGCGCCCGATCACAATGAAATTCACCAGCAATGGCCCCAACTCCCGCACAATCACCGTCACCAGCAACGGCCCAAGCCGTTCCGCCTGACCCAGCCGTCCCATCCACATCTGGGCCTGCACAACAACGGAAACGCCTGCCATCAGGGCCACAACCGCAACAAATCCAATGGCGTCATATCCCGTGAAGACGATCTGACGCGCCAGCAGAACCCGGGTCGGCTTCCGCCATGATGTGGGACGAACCGCCAGAGCCACGACCGCTACACTGACCGAGGCAAGCCGGCATAACCGGTTGTAGAGATCGATCGCCCCCCTGCCTGTGGATGTCAATAACGGCATGACATGACCCTAACGGCGGGGCTTTCCTGCATCAAGTCAAATCTCATGAATCCGACCACGCCAAAGGTTGACTTTCCTGCCTTCACTTGCCACATTCACCCCTCGTCAGGATGGTCCTGTCAGGAACCCGGAGACGTCACCCGAATGACACCCAATGATCCTGTTTGGAAACGGCAATACCGTCTGGAAACAGCACCGCGCTTCGCCCCGGTGCCCTGGTGTATCCGGTTGATCCTGAGTGGATGTCTGGTTGTTGCCGGGTGCAAACCCGCCCCGCCACCCGTTGTTTCACAGTCCACCCGGCCCAGGGTTGTTTCCCTGGCACCCAATATAACGGAAATCGTCTGCGCCCTGGGAGCGGCCAGCCAGCTTGCCGGGCGTAGTTCGGCCTGTGATTATCCCCCGGACCTCGTGGGCAAGGTGCCCATCGCCGGAGATTTCGGCGTTCCTTCCCTGGAACGACTCCTGGCGGTCAAGCCGGACGGGGTCCTCTACACCGATCTCGCCGACATGACGCTGGATTCCAAACTGCGCCGGATCGGACTTCACCCTGCCAAAATCGCCTGTTCCCGGCTGGAGGATATTCCGGGCGCCATCACCACGGTAGGGGCGCTGCTTCACCGCGAGACGGAGGCCGCCACGCTCGCGCTTGAACTGAAGCGCCGGATCGACGCCGCACGGGCGGCCATCCCGACAGGCCCCCGACCCCGCGTCCTGATCCTGATCTGGAACGATCCCCTTACCGCCGTGGGTCGCAATGCCTTCATCGCCGACCTGGTTACCCTCGCCGGAGGACAGAACCTCGGCGACGAAATCAATCGCGACTATTTTCAAGTCTCACGGGAATGGGTGCTGGCAAGGGATCCGGATGTAATCCTCTGTTTCTTCATGGCCAGTGAAAAGCCGGTGCGCCAGGTGGTCATGCAGATGCCGGGATGGAACAATCTCAAGGCCGTCCGCGAGCAACGGGTTTACGACGGCTTTGACAATAATGTCGTTGTCCGCCCCGGTCCCCGGGTGATAGAAGGACTCAACCAGATCCGTCCTTACATCAGGATGGACACGCCGGACAACCTGAGGCAGACTTCATCCCCAGTGCCATGATCTATTTCATCAAAGACAAGCGGTTGTCGCCTTCCACCGCGTTCCGCCTGATACTAATCCTGACGCCGGTGATCCTCGCCCTGTGCGTTTTCATGGGGCCCTCGGGAATCGGTCTCCCTGACCTCCAAAGTCAACGCGAGATCCTCATTCTGCGAATCACCCGGGTCCTGACCGGGTTTATCATCGGAGGCGCCCTTTCGTGCTCCGGCGTGGTGTTCCAGGCCGTACTGCGGAATCCCCTGGCTGAACCCTATGTCCTGGGCGTCAGCAGTGGG
>CAYOQM010000036.1:0-10916 GCA_964406065.1 uncultured Verrucomicrobiota bacterium | reverse complement strand
CTGGCCATCCTGACGGGACTCTCGGCCGCGGGGGCTTTCATCCTGCCGCTTTCCGCCTTCATCATGGCGATTCTCACCTTGTTCATTGTCCACCTTCTATCCAACCGGGGAAGCGGTGCCTCCCTGTACGGGCTCATTCTCAGCGGCGTCATCGTCAGCTCCATTTGCTCAAGCCTCCTGATGTTCATGATTTCCGTCGCCTCGCTGGAAGGCATGCACAGCGTTCTGTGGTGGATGTTGGGGGATCTGGAAGTCACCTCCTATGCCCTGCTCCTGATCAGCGGAGTGATCGTTCTGGCAGGCACTGCGGGAGTCTGGATGATGTCGAGGGAACTCAATGCGCTCACCCTTGGACACACCATGGCTCATCATCTCGGCATCCGGGTCAAGGCCGCCCTTGTTGCCGCCCTGCTGCTGGCCACGCTCGTCGCCGCCACGGCGGTCAGCGTGGCCGGCCTGATCGGGTTTGTAGGCCTGATTGTCCCACATATCATGCGCACCCTGGTGGGGGCCGACCACCGTCGCCTGATCCCGGCGGCCACGGTGGGGGGCGGCGCCTTCCTTGCGATCTGCGATGCCCTCGCCCGAACGGTCATGCCGGTTGAAATTCCCGTCGGCGTTGTCACCGCCCTGGTCGGCGGCCCCTTCTTCCTGTACCTGCTCAAGCGCCGCCAAACCCCGGGCTGGATCGAGTAGACCTCATGCCACACGCCATCCAACTCCATCAGGTCACGGCATGTTACCACACGAACCCCGTGCTGCAGGATCTCTCGCTTACGATCGATGCCGGCGAGATGATCGGGGTTCTCGGACCGAACGGCGCCGGGAAATCAACCCTGTTCGCCGTCCTTTCCGGACTGCTGCCACCCGCCTCCGGATCGGCACAGTTGTTTGGAACGGATCTTCACCGGATACCCCCCCGGGAACGCGCACACCTGATTGCCGTGGTGCCCCAGGATCTTAACATCCCCGTCCCCTACACCGTCGAGGAAGTCGTCATGATGGGCCGCACGGCCTCACTGGGCCGTTTTTCAAGTCCCACCGCCGCGGATCACCAGAGCGTGGAACGCGCCCTGGTCTATACAGATGTGGCCGATATCCGCCGCTCACCGCTTAATGAACTCAGCGGCGGCGAACGCCAGCGTGCCATTGTGGCCATGGCGCTGGCCCAGGAACCTCGCATCATCCTGATGGACGAGGCCACCTCACATTTGGATATCAACCACCGGCTTGAAATCATGCAGTTGGTAGAACGGCTCAACCGGGATAACGGGGTCACCGTGCTGATGATCAGCCACGACCTGCAGATCGCAGCGGAGTTCAGCCGCCGCCTCATCGTTCTCGACCACGGGCGGCTGGTGGCCGACGGAACCCCGGTGGATGTCCTGACCGAGGAGACCCTGCGCCGGGTTTATCATTGCGACGTGCAGGTTCATCAGGATCCGCATAGCGGCGGGCTCAGCATTCTGGCTGCGCCCCGCCTGCCCGCGCCCAACATGGGCAAGGGAATCCATATCCACGTCGTTGGAGGAGGCGGTTGTGGAGAGCCTTTTCTACGGCGGCTTGTCTTATGCGGCTATACGGTCACCTGCGGCGTGCTGAACCGGGGGGATCTGGATGCCGAGGTGGCGGGCGCTCTGGGAATCGAGGCTGTATTGGAACAACCTTTTTCAGCCATCGGCTCCGAGGCCATCAGGAAATCTCGCGAAATGGCCCTGACCGCCCAGGCGATTGTTCTGAGTCCGGTTCCTTTTGGCACCGGCAATCTGGCCAACCTTGAACTTCTTGAAGCAGCCCGCAACGCCGGGCGTCCCGTCTTTATGGCGCCGGGAATAGAGGAACGCGACTACACTCCGGAACGCAGTGCCGTCGCCCGGGTACAGGCCCTTGCCTCCCGCGGCGCTGAATTCTACCGCGACAGCACCGACCTGCTGGCACGGCTGCCCTCCGGCCAACAGGCGTAAGGCCGTCCGGGGCCATTCTCATCAACCCGGTCTCTTTCAGTGCGCTGCACGAAGGGTCTGCAGCAAACTCCGGCAGGCAGACTCCGGATCCGCGGCGTCGGTCACCGCGGTCACAAGCGCAATTGTCCTCGCTCCCGCCTGGATCAAATCCGGAATGTGGGCCGACTTGATCCCGCCCATGACGGTAAAGGGGATGCGGGTCACCGCGGCAATGGATCGCAACCCTTCCAGTCCCAGATAATCCCCTTCCCAGTGCTTGGTGCCGGTGGGATAGATCGGCCCGATGTTGATATAGGAGGCACCTTCAGCCTGGGCGCGCCTGGCCTCATCGACGGAGTGTGTGGACGCCCCGATAATCAGTTCCGGCGCCAGCCGTCTGGCCTCCGGAACCGGAAAATCATCCAGCCCGAGATGAACGCCGTCAGCCCCCACGGCCAGGGCCACATCAACGCGGTCGTTGATGATCAGAAGGGCCGCCGCCGCCTCCGTGAGAATCCTGACTTCCCGGGCCAAGTCCAGATACTCCCTCAGCGGCATGTCCTTTTCGCGCAACTGAACCAACTTGACCCCTCCTGCCAGCGCCGCCACGACAATTTCACGGGTGCTCCGCCCGGCCGACAGAGGTTGCGAGGTCACCAGATATAGCCCCGCCGCCTGAAATCTCCGCATCCGCTCTGTGTGGTGTGCCTTCATCAATCCTCACGCTTCCCTCAACGATAAACCTTGTCCCAGTTCTTGAATACCGGTTCCAGCTCTTTCTGCTTCAGCATGGTGCAGAACGTGGTCACATCCCGGTCATCGTTCACCTCGAACTGTCCTTCCTGTGCCCCTGCCGGCAACGCGTCATAGCCGCCCACCGTGGTCCGACTGGCAATGCTCATCTTGTTGATCCCGACTCCGGCCATACCGTCCCGGAATGGAGGCGCCTCCCGCGTGGAAAGAACCAGGGGGACATCCGGCATACAGATTCTGAATGCGAAAATGATCTGGGCCAGAATTCGGTCGCTCACCGGAAACGGAGGCTGGTAGCCGCCTTCCTGGGGACAGACCCGCGGAAAGGAAACGGACACCCCCGCCTGCCAGAACCGGCGCCGCAGGGACATCGCCTGCCGGTATAGGCTGATGGCATCGAAATACGGGTCACTCAGCCCCAGCAAGGCACCCAACCCAACGGTGCGCATGCCGCTGGACAAGATGCGGGCAGGCGCATCAATACGGTTGAGATAGTCACGCTTGGCCCCCCAACGATGCAGGCGTTCATATTGCACCGGCTCGAAGGTTTCCTGATACAGAGTGACCCCCACCGCTCCGTCCTCCACCAAGACCCGGTACTCCTCAGTATTCATCGGAAATGCTTCAATCGTGACGGCCGCGAAACGTTGAGCCGCCTGACGCACCGCCTCGCGCAAATACTCCAGATCGGCCTGCGGTGTGCGTTCGCCGGTCAGCAGCAGAATTTCATCAAATCCCATCGCCTTGATCGCGTCCAATTCCCGGATCATGTCTCCCGGTTCCAACCTGCGCCGCAACTGCCGCCGGTCGGCCGCAAACCCGCAATACTCGCAGCCACCGGAACAATAGTCGGACAGATACAAAGGAATATAGAGGGACACCGTGCGGCCGAAATGGCGTTGTGTCAGGGCTTGAGCCCGCCTGGCCATGTCCTCCAGCAGCGGGATAGCCGACACTGACAGAAGCGCGGCCAGTTCCGCTTCCCCGGGCTCCTCACAGGCCAGGGCGCTCCGGACATCCGCGGGTGAGGCCCCTTTGATCAACGGCAACCAGGGAGTCGGATCCAGGAAGTCTGGAATCGTGCCAAGCATCAGGCTCCCGCCAGGAACGAAGTTAAGGGGCTGCTCGCCACGGCCGCATCGGAACGCGCCATGAGACCTGCCTGCCGCGCCGCCCAGCCGGCGTCGACCGCCGTCGCAAACGCCCGCGCCATGGCAGGCGGATTGCCTGCGGCGGCAATGGCGCTGTTCACCAATACGGCGGAACACCCCATTTCAAGGGCGGCAGCGGCTTCGGAGGGAGCGCGCAGTCCCGCGTCCACAATGACTGGAATCCCGCTATCGGCAATAATCAGCCTGACCATCGCCGCCGTCGATAACCCGTGCCCGGTGCCGATGGCAGATCCCAGCGGCATCACCGCCGCGCAGCCGACGTCTTCCAACCGCTTCGCCAACACCGGGTCGGCGGGCATGTAGGGCAGGACAATAAACCCCTCCCTGGCCAATTCACGGGAGGCCTCATACGTTTCAATCGGATCGGGCATCAGGTGATGGGGATTAGGATGGATCTCAACCTTGACGAACGAACTGCCCGAGAGTTCACGCCCCAGCATGGCGGCCCGGACGGCCTCATCTGCATTACGGGCGCCGGAAGTGTTGGGAATCAAAGTGATCCCCAGTTTAGATAAAGGGCCCAGCAAGTCGTCCGAAGGTCGTTCTCGATTGAACCGGCGCAGCGCCACGGTCACCATCTGAGCCCCCGAGGCGCGAACGGACTCCATCATGATTTCCGTCGAGGCAAACTTGCCGGTGCCGAGAATCAATCGCGAGTCAAACTCCCGCCCGCCCAGGTTCAATTTCAGTCTGTTGTCCATGATGTCAGCCCCATGCCACCCGTTGTTTCACCCACCCCCCACGAACGTGAGGATCTCGATCCGGTCCTGATCTTTCACCAGGGTCTCACCCCGCGCCGACCGGGGAATAATCCGGTCATTGACCATGACGGCAACCCGTTCAGGAACGGTTCCGAGATCCTTGAGCAACTGCTCAACGGTCAACGGACCCGTCCCTTCATGTTGCTGGCCATTTACAATCAAGGTCATAAGAAAACGCCTCCCATGAGGCGCTCCCATTTACGCTCCCTTCGCCGGCATGACCCGGATCAGGTTCAACGGGTATGATCTCAGCCCTTCAGCAGGGCACCCCATGTAATCTGCTGAAGAATACTCAAAGCGGGCAGTCGCCGCAATGCGCTATTTTTCACCAGAGGAATGCAAAAGACTCTTATTGTTCTCGAATTTCAAAAGAAATCCATGATAGGGTTTCCGCCTTCGTTGAAACGCCCGGGTGGCGAAATGGCAGACGCAAGGGACTTAAAATCCCTTATCCGCAAGGGTGTGTGGGTTCGACTCTCACCCTGGGCACCACTACAAAAAGCGCATATTATTCAATAAAATCAGGGTAATAATGATTTCGGCTTGTCGCAAAGTGTCTTGACGTGCCGTCTTGAATACATAGGGGGGTCTGCCCTCTCAAGCCACAATAAGCCACAAACCCCCCGCCCCTCCGGGGTGGTGTCTCGATATGGCCGGGGTGCCGATCGCCCCGCCTAGGGCATCTGGGGCGGTGTCTGATATGGCGTCGGGGCAGGTGATGAGAAACCCGCTTGCATGAACGGCGGCGGGCGCGCCGAAGGAACCATCCCCTCACACTGGGCCGATCTCTACTTCAAACCATTTTCCTCCGCATACCGTACAACCCGGCTTGTCGCCCCAATAACCAGTTCGTTTATGGCCAGCATTTTTTCAATGGCCTCTCTCACTGGCTTGGATTGAGCTACAACGTGCTTCAATGACAGGCCGGGGCGAAGGTCATCAAAAAGGTCTTTGATCCTCTCACGGACTTCCGCCTCAATTTTTGCGTGCGCTTTGGTCGCCGTTGCTAATTCAGCGTTTCTGATTTCAACTGTTTCCTTCAAGGCCGCCAATTCAGCTGCGGGCATCCCTTTTTCAATATCCCCCTTGCGCGCCGTCAGCAAGGCAACCTTGGATTGAAGCCGTCCATGCGCTTCAATCGTCTTGTTGTCGGTCTTTGCCGTCGAATGGATTGCCACCAGTTCCGTTCCCGCCGCTTGCATTTCCGCCGTGATGGTTGCCAGTTCCTTTTTCATCCCCTCGAATATCTCGTGCTTCGTCATTGTCTGATCCCTTTCCGTATGTTCTTCAACTGATCCCGCGTCGCCTGTAGTTTCTTATATTCTGCCCGGAAGCTATCTTCGACAGCCGATAGCTTTTCCTGTGCAAGGTTCACCGCGTATTTTGTCGCATCAGAATACGGTGGTGGTTTATTGCATCCGGCGAAATAGTCTGAATACTCGACAAATTTCCCCGCCGCCACATGATACGCTTTTCGTGGTGATTTGAGGGCCGCATGAAGGCGCGCCCGAAAATCCATCACGGCCTTATTGTGCCGGATTGATTCCAGCCCCATTGCCTGAACGAATAGCGATTTAATATCCATGCTAGCTTTTTTTATAGTCTGCTCGTGAATCAGTCGCCCGCGTTCTGCATTCAGTTGCCCGCACAACTTCACAAGGGCATTCACTCGGATTTCCCTCTCGGCTTTTTTTGCCTCTCCGTATATCCCGGATAATGTCTTTTGTTCCTCATGGGCGGTTTTCACTTTTGCGTTGAACGTAGCCGCGCCGGGTATGTCGTTCAATGGTCGCGGTAACATCATATAAAGGTCGGTGTCAGTTTTCATTTTTCCTCTTTGTTTTTGTGTTGCTGTTTGTTCTTCGTCCGTTTCATTCACCCGTTTTTTATGTTTCTTTTGCCTCCCCTCATTAGTGCGCTTTTTTGCGTCGATAAAATGCTTGCTCGTCGAAAGCTTGGTCTGGTCGTTTCACCTTGCACTGGCGGCGCTCTAAGTAACGTGGGCGCTGGGGTTGTCGGGCCTCCCCGGCGCTTCCTGCGCCCATGAATGCCGTCAACGCATGGGCATAGGTGAGCGCATCCAACTTGTCGTTGGGGACTCCAGGCGTCCGGTTCCACCGGTAGTAGTGGCCCATTGCCGTCTGAACATGCTCGGCAAGAATTTCGGCGCATATCTGGCGGGATAGCTCGGCATGGTCTGGGCCGTCCACGTCATAGAGGCTTATGCTTCCGGGCGTTCCCGGTTCGCTTAGGAATGCCCGTTGTGTCGCCTCTCGCCAAAAGTCCGCATCTATCACGATCACGCGGCCCAGGCGTTCCCATGTCGCAACATGCCAGCCGGTTCCGGCTTTGATTGAGCCCTTTTGAACCCGGTAGGCCTTGGCGTCACGGCCTCGGATGGGTAACAGGCGCATCGGCAGGCGGATTGAGGCACACGCGGAAAAGACTGTCTCCGACCAGTTCCCACAATCTACGGCCATAATGTCGGCATGTCGGGGCCGTCCGTTGCATAGGATCACCGTTTGATTGATTTGGCCGGCCAGCGCCACAATGGCCTTGTGGATGGTTTGGCGTGCGACCGCCTCGTTTTCGTTTTTCTCTACAAGGTTTCCATTCTGTGGAAACTTCCCGTGTGCCACGATCCGCGCCACGCCTTCGCGGGTGGCTGATACAAGTTGCCAATTTAATCCAACATAGTTGATGTCAACACCGCAGCAGATTGTTTCGGTATCGGCGGCGGACGTGAGCCTCGGCCAGCCGCTTTTTCTGGTGAGGATCAACTCGGGCGTCAATTCATATTGGCTTGTGCGGGTCTGTAGCGGTTCATTCTGGTACTCGGCGGCAAATACTTCCTCGCCCAGGTCGCACATAAGGTTTTCCGCGTGCTGTAGCGCCGTCGCCTCCTTGCCGGTAGTGAATCGCTCGGGCCAGTCCATCACCGCGCCCCCGTCCATCTCGACGCGGTGGTCTGCATAGAATTTATCCGCATCGTCTTGCGATTCTGATTTCCGCTTCATCTGGTATTCCCTCCAAAGTGTCTTTTGTTCCGTTGGCCATTCCTTCACCATTCCGCGTGCCGTCCCTTGCCAGTCTGGATGTCGTTTGCGGTTAAGGAATCGGGCCGCAAGGTCATCGTGTTTTATGACGGTGCAGGGCATCATGGCCGCAATGGTCGCCTTTGGGCCTCCGCTTCCCATGATCGCCCCCAGGATCAACCTTTCCCGCGTTTCCACCTGTGAGCCTGACGTGGCGCTCTCATCGGTCTGCGGGTCGTCAATGGCGTAAAGGTCTGGGCGGACAGCCTTTTTCCCCACCTTCATCCGCATCCCGCGCAATCGTCCAGTCAATCCCCTGGGCACGATCACGCATCCGCTACCATCCGCGCCGTCCAGGACAGGCAACACGATCCCACCGCGCCCCCAGCGCATACATAGGCTCTGGCCTCCCCATGTCCAGCCCTTGGCCTTTAAGGCCGTATCATCACTTAGGGCGGCGGCCCAGCAGGGGAGCGAGAAGTCAGCCCGGAGCCGTTCATTCGTGCGGATCTCCAACTTGACGCTTTCCACGATCTCAAGGGCGGCGGCCATATCGGCCCCCACTACCACGATGCACTTGCGGTGGTCGTATAGGGCCGCCCATAAAATACCGGCCTCGACTCGGCTTGTCTTGCCGTCGCCCCTCGGTGCCGCGAAAGCGTATCGTCCACCCTGAACAATGGCCTTCTGCATTGTGGCAAAATCCGCCCGTTGTCCGTCGCTCATGGTGATGGTGAACACGCGGGGCAGATAGGTAGTGGCGAAAAGGGCGAGGGACTTGGAACATGCGAGCTTCCGGGCCGGATCGGCAACCTTGGGCAGGCCGTTGCTGGAATAGAACATAATGCCTTCGGCCTCTACGGCGGCGCATAGGTCACGGCCTCGGGCTCGGGCCTTGGCGACCGTCTGCCGGTGTTGCTCCTGGTGGTCTGGGCGGCGCTTTGTGGTGTTGGTGGTGGTGAAGGCCATTATTTCCCTGCCAATTCTGAAACCTGCTTGATTCCGCGCATTGCGTTGGCGTAGTCCCCGACTTCGATCATTTTGCGGACAAGTTCCCTTGTGGCCGCCAGCGCCCAGCCTCGGGTGAAGTCTGGCGACTCGCTACCGATAGCCTCGATCTCCTTGACGGCGGCGGCGAGGGCTTCGTCCTCATTGGTGTCTGGGTATTCCTTGCGGATCGCCTCCCGGATGTCGCGCTCGTCGTTGGCGGCCAGTATCCACGCTAAAACGGCCTTCAAGGTTGCGGGTGGTACGGGTTTGGATGATGGTTTTTTCATAGGCTTAATGTCTCCCGTTTGAATGCTTGCGAGATTATCCCCGGCTTGGCCTCTGCGAGCGTGCGGTGCTGTAGCTTCCAGATACGGTTCATGATGTCGTGAATGAAGTCGAATAGTTCCGGGTCGTGGGCAAGGTGGTAGTCCTCTGTTCTGGGATTCATGTTCAAGTTCATGCTCGTGCGCAGTACCAGTTTCCATGCGTCGTTGTAGAATAGGGCAAACTTCGCATGACAATGGGCCACGCGGATGGCCTCCGCGCCAAAGTCCGCCCGGATGGCTGCGGCGGCCTCTGGGTCACGGCGGACGAAGGTCATATCCACAAGCCAGCGGATAGAAAGAAGTTCTCCGCGTTGTTTCATGGCCGCCAATTCGAGCGCCTCCTTGCGGTTGGCCGTCCATGTCGAAAAGTCCATGTGAGCCGGGCCGGTTTTGGTGAGTACCGCCTTGAGCAAGTCCAACATGGAAAACTGTCCTTTGGTATAACCATAAACTTCCACCCGCTGGGTGAGTGGTGCAATGGCGTCAACGGCGGACTCCTTGCGCCATAGGAGCAACTTCTCCCGCTTCATGTTGCGGGGCTTGCGGACGTGCTGAACCGGGTCGGCCAGGTCTTCAAGTGCCACGGTTTTGACGCTCGATCGCTCTAGGATAGGGTTGCCCCCTGTGATAAGCGTTTTCATAGGTCACATGTTTCTATTAAGCGAGGTCGAGGCGAGCCATTCGGCAGGGAAAGGCTCGGGGAAGAACCTCTCGTACGGGGGTAATTCAGTCCCCTTTGTTCCTTCTCCGTCGCTTATGGCCTCCGCGTACTTCGTGCATGACGAATTTCCGTCCGTCACGGTGAAGGCAATGCCCGCCCTCGGGAGTGTGCAATACGCCATGACGCTATCCGGCGCGCCGCTCCAGTTCTGGCAAAACTGACAGGTTTTCGTCATTTCCGGCATCCGTCTGGACGGATAGGACGGATAGAAGGCTATTTCCGGTTTGTTTCTCACGAGAAGCTTCCTATAGAAATTAAGGGGGAAATGGGGGTCGATCCGTCCAATCCGTCCACGGGTCGACCAGAACCGGATTTCAGGGATATTCCGGTCCAGCCGCGCTCGCCTCCGGTTTTTAGTGGTACGAACCCACGATCACGCAAACGGTTCGCGAAGGTCTTGTTCGCGAATGGACGATCGCCCAGCGCCTCGCACCAGTCCCGGAAGGCATGGTAGAGCGTATGGGAGGCCGTCCATGCCTTCGGAGTTATGACACAAGCATCATCTATGAATTGGCCAATCCGATCCTCGTCATTCCGATATTCTGCGACGGCGGCCCGGATGACGGCGGGGGGGGTCAGTCCGAATGCAAGCCATTCTTGGCACCCCTGAATTGCCCACGTGAGTATCCCCGGCAACTCTGAATTAAGTTTGTCCTGAAGCGTAGGATCGCGCCGATCCGGACCGAATGTCACCATGAATGGGACAAGGTGAATGCGCCTCCATACACCATGATCCGTCCCTCGAATCATTGGCCGATGGTTTCCCAGCATCCATAACTTGTGAGTGGGTTCAAACTCGAAAAAGTCCTGACGCATGAACCGCGCAACAATGCGGTCGCCTCCGGTGAGGTCTTTGACGGTCGCCTCCGCAAGTGCGCGCCCTTCTTCAAGCTCACTACAGGATACAAGGCGCGCCCCCTTCAGTCGGGCCACGTCAGCAGGTATCCTGTCGCCGTTGCCATCGGACAGAATCAGGCTACGCGGTGCGCGCTGCGAATAGTCGCCGATCATCCGGGACACGGTATTCATGAACGTGCTTTTTCCATTCGCGCCGGTGCCATACAGGAAAAATAAAACCTGCTCCCGCTGATCCGCCGTCAGTGAATATCCGACCGCCCGCCGAATATAGGAGATGACGTCCTGCTCGCCTCCGAATATCTCCGACAAGAATGTTTCCCATCTGGGACACTTGGCGTCCGGGTCATAGGCCACGGG
>CAYOQM010000035.1:0-15928 GCA_964406065.1 uncultured Verrucomicrobiota bacterium | reverse complement strand
GCGACCACGGACTGGCATCCATCTGATGATCGCTCTGAATCCAGACTTCGCGTCCATCTCCGGCATGCCCGTGTGAGATAATCCCCTCCTTCACCTCCAGCACCAGCAAGACGCCCAACTCCTGATCCAGCACCACAATGTCCGCCTCCCCGTCCACCAAATTGCCACCCTGCTGATGACGACGCAAAAACTCCACCTCCGGAAACACAAAAAAGTGCGCCGCCAGATAACGCTCCAATGCCTCCAGAGCCTCCCGCTCCCCGCGGTTCTTGATCTCATGTATCGGAATGGATGATATTATTTTAGCCATGACGTGCGAATCAAATAGTCAAACTGCTTAGGCGGTAGCAGCCTTAAACTTAGCTACAGCATTAACAAAGGCAGCAATACTCTTCAAAAAGCTGGGGCTTGAGAGAGACGCAATGCAAATGATGTTATCCGCAATCCTATCTTTTCCATCCGGATTAGGTTCTAAGACTTGGATAACAGACGGGTTCAAGCACTTCAAAAACTCTTCCCTGCCTATGCCAGTACGCCCCCCACCAATTTTTCCCCGATGAAGAAAGAATATTTCATTTGTTTTTGGGTCTTTAGCATACAGCCCTTGGATCTGCCTGCTAATTCCTTCGAACGGGATGTTCAATTCCAGTGTAATGTTATTACGTGGGCCAGGAGTTCCAATACCAAATACAAACCAATAACGATTAGGCAAGTCGTACGGGTTAGCAAACCAGAAATCACGATTATAATAAAATGATGTAGTTGCTGCACCGCCACGAAAACTGAATGTACAACTTACTTGCATTGGCAACTCAGTTTTTAATCGTCGAAGACATATCTGATGTGCCGCCTGAATCTCTTTTGAACTTGATAACGCTACTAACATACTCATGATTCCTTTCTCTTATATCTTGCTTTTCACTTGTTTGCGATACAAATCGATAAGCGTTTCAGCAATTGTAATAACATCAGTATCGGTGTTGTCTTTGGATAGGGAGATGCGTATAGTGCCTGTTGCGTATTGACGTTGGAGTCTGATAGCTTTCAACACATGGGAGATAACGGTTTTCTTTGAGTTGCAGGCCGCACCAGACGAGACAAGAACCCCTTTCAAATCGAGCAAATGCAACAGGCTTTCTCCAGACAGATTTGAAAAAGAGATGCTTACTAGACCAGGTAGCCGCTTGGCAGGATGCCCATTGAAAACAGCTTCCGGTATGGCCTCGGAAATTCTGGAGACAATTAAATCAGTAAGGTGTTGAAGATGTTTCACGGTACAGGCAATATTCTGAAGATTATTTTTCAGGGCAACCGCCATACCCAAAATGCCAGCAACATTCTCGGTTCCAGCTCGTTGCCCGTTCTCTTGTCCACCTCCGTCAATAAAAGACGCTAACGGCGTGCCTAATCTCTTGTAAAGGAATCCGATGCCTTTAGGACCATTGAACTTATGGGCGGAGGCAGAAAGCAAGTCCACTTGTAAATCGTCTACATCAAGCGGAATATGACCGATTGCTTGAACAGCATCGGTATGAAAGAGTAGACCTTTATTATGCGCAACCGTGGCAAGAGCCGCAATGTCTTGGATGGTTCCAATCTCATTGTTTGCGAACATAATAGACGCAAATGTTGTTTCTGGAGTAATCGCCACCTCCAAATCATTAACAGATACAAGACCCTGTTTGGAGACCGGAAGTTGTGTTATGGAGTACCCATCATTTCTTAAGGATCTAAAGCTATTCAGAACTGCGTGGTGCTCTATTGAAGAGGTAACCAGATGTGTCCCAGTTGTTGATAGCGCACGAGCAACGCATTTAATCGCCCAGTTATCGCTCTCTGTTCCAGAGGAAGTAAAAAAGATTTCTTGGGGCTTTGCCCCGATGCTGGCCGCAATTTGTTCACGCGCGAATTCAACTGCTCTACGCGCGTTCTTACCTGCAGAATGTTGAGATGATGGATTGGCCATATTCTCGCGCAAGAACGGCAACATCGCCTCCAGAGCTAGAGGATCTAACTTTGTAGTGGCCGCATTATCAGCATAAATAACTCTCTTGCTTTTCATCCAAACAGTTTACACCCTTCTCGCTTAAAATCTTCAATTTTTTCACGGAGTTCTTCAGTCGATACCGATAGATAATCCGCAAGGCAATCGAGACAGTAAAAGTGCGCTATCTTTTGACCCAGAAGTTTTTTATTTATACCTGTTTCATTACGGGAGAGATTAGCCTTTCCACATGCGAAGCAATCATTTTTCTTCATTTTCAGCCCCGATTCGGGTTGAGAACATGGGAACGTCCTTGCCCTTATACTCAACGTCCAGAATGCCTAGCTGAGTTTTGATCACTCCGCGCATATTTCTAGCTGGCCTCAAGCAGTAACGCGTAAAGTCTGATACTAAAATATCTTCTGGCACACGAACATTAGGAAACAACAATTTCAGGTACGCTGTGGTGATTCGTTTCACGGCTTCAGTGTCCCGCGTATCGGCTGCTTCTGGAACTTCGACTAGTGCGTCCACGATAGCACGATAACCTGTATCACTCCTCAATTCATGCATTATAGAGCAGAAATATTCGGAGTTAAGTGCCCAACCTGAAACTTTTAAGTCGTCATTCATTCGCGGGATGTTCCAACCTTTGATAAATCCGTGGAAGCGCTCAATCAGTGCAGACTCATGAAACACCGAAGGCAATTCTTCAAACATATTGGTGTATTCATCCATGCTCCCCTTGCGAATGTTGCCACATAGGATCACTCCTGCCTCGGCAACCCCTTGGTAATTTCCGATTGTGAAAATACCATTTTCCATATATCCTTTAAGAGCCGCTCGCATCTCGTCAACGTCCGTAAATGAGATGGTTTGAACCTCATCCATCGTAATAAAGTCATAGCCGGCAACCAAACCTTCTGCGCGTAAGTTCTGGTCGTAGAACATCTTCGATCGACTCATAACACCGCCTGAACTCAACCAACCGAATCTACTTACCCGTCCAAACAAATAGGATTTGCCTGTTCCCTTAGGTGCAAGTTCAATCAGGTTCAACCTTTTCTCGACAAACGGGAGTAACCGGGTGAGCATCGTCAGCTTCTCTGTCTCATCCTTATAGCCGTCCGCGTTGTAGTCTACAGCCCCTAGCAGAATGTTTATCCACTCCGAGACAGAAAATTCTTTTCTCGCATCTTTGTAGTATTCAACGTCAATTGTATAAGGGCAAAATTTCTTAAACCCAAGAAGCTTGACCTTTCCGATCTGTTTCAGACCTTCATCTGGGGGACGATACCCCAACTCAATCATACCCCATGTCTCACGGCCTTTGACTAGTTCCTCTTTATATACGTCCCAAACATGCGCCTCAATAATCGTTTCCCGATTAGCTAGCCCAAAATCGGGCAAAGAGAAAGAGACCTCGCGTGTGCGTATATCAATCTCCACGGATATTTTAGCAAGAAATTTCACGTGTTCATTCTCAACGACGAGCCTATTCTTGATTGATTTCCAGTCGTCCTTTCGAGGCAGATATGTTCTAATGAATTCTGACAGTTCTTTCGCGTCAAATGCTCCCTCCTCATTCTCGAACCTCTTTAACAACCAGTCTCGCATAAAGGAAGGAAGACTCAGTGCAGAGAAGAAGTTGCTCTTCTTCAAGTCCTTAAAAACTACCATTTCATCAAAGCATGATCTTAGTTTGTCTATCATTTTGTCTCCTATAATAAATCGTTTTGAAGTCCGGTGCCCGTCGTAACAGAAAAAGTAACACATCCAATCCAATTAGAGTTTTCAAAAACGTCGCCAGTATACTTACCTGATCGTTTAATGTCATCCATCAGCACCTTGTGATGATTTTCATCCAGTTTTGAAGCGATGTAGTACGTGCCCCTAATTGCCACGGACAGATTACTTAGATTATCGACGGAAAAGAGTGTAATCTCTGCCTTAGTTCGAAAATTGGCTGTAATTACATTGTTGACTAAGGTGACCGTAACTTTCTTATTTAAAAGTGTCAGCTCTATTACTGGAACCATAACCTCTTCCCAGCTTGCACCACCATGAACTTCTACATTCGCTGCACGACCACCCTTAAAACGGCCATAATCCGCCAGAACTAAATAATTGTTTTCAACTGTAGCACTTTGGAGGCCTTGCAAGTCGCAGACTGCGCAACAACGCCCGGAGTGAGTCCCTTTACTATCCACTTCGTATTGCAATTCCTGGCCATTTACAACAACCAATCTGCTCGCGCCATGGTCGGAAGCTATCACCGCTTTACGACTTTCTCCGGACGCTAGTTCAGCTTTTACTTGTTCCAAGACGCTATTGATGATTTGCAATTCTTTAACAAGATGAATCGGAAGCTTTATCTGTTGAAAATCGAAGCCTTCATCCCCTCCGTGTTTCACTTTGTCCAAGCCTTTAACAGCAATTTTTCTGCCCACCCAATCGTCGAAAAATGACCTGTTTAGCCTCGTGAGACTAGGGAGATTCGCACGTGTAAGTTTGACCGTCAAATGCAAGCCAAGAGCCACACACCGTGACTGAATGAACCCAAGAAACTCAACGCCCAATGCGTCGACGAAATACAACGAGGAAGAAGTCTTATCCAATTGATCGATCACGGCATCCCGCGTAGGCAGAAGATTGTATGTTCGCGTTCTCGCATTTTCATGGACAGATTTTAGAAAAGCTTCTTCAAGTCGATTCAAGACTTTTTGCCGCTTGTATCTTGTAAAATAGTCTGTTAATTCGCTACGCTCGAACTGAAAATCGTGAAGATATTCCGCCAAGGCCGAATACTTCCGCTTCACTGTGTCAAATGGGATCTCGTTTAGCTTGTCCATACATTCAATCACTGCCTTTTGCTCTATAGCTGTGTTGTCGGTCAAGTAGTGGAGACGGCTTTCGCCTTTTATTTTAGTTTCCGCGACATAACCAGCCATATCGGCATCTGAAAAATTAATGAGCAACGCCTTGCGCTCCTCATAAAACGTATCAAAATGTGGGCTATTTGGCTGAAAATCTAACAAAGAAAATATTATTTTCCGCTCAAAGTCATCAAATCGCGCTGTCTCGTTAGCTACAAATGCTAGATAAGAAGGCACGGTGATGCCATTTGCAATCAGCGTCTTTTTTTCGATAAAAAACAGCCATTGATCGTACTTGGCCCCCGGTTTAAAAGTTAATAACCCATACTGTTTGAAAACAACGTCCGCATTTTTATGTTTTAGTAAATCTGTACAGAACATTTTCCATTGTTCGTCGTTACCACACTCCGGCGGCACTTGCCAATCCGGCACGGTAGCGAGAACCGCATCGTATGCGCTACGGATACGATGAACAGGTACGGTAGCTTCTGGGAACTCGATGTACGTTTTAATGCAAATACTCTGCCCACCATCTTCCAAAACTCGTAATGCCGCTTTAAGCCATTCCGTACCATCGAGTCCAAGTTCCGGCGAAACAATTGTAACAGTGAAACTTTCTTCGATAGTGGCGCGATCCGGTAGATAAACCTGCCTTTCAGCAAATCTCGGATCATCGCAAAAATGCTCCAGTACATCCAGACAACCGCGTAACAACACTACAACCTTGGTTTTGGAGAGCATGATCTCCTTCACTCGTGACAACTCGAATTCTGTTTTGGTTTTTCCAGCCAAAGCAAGATACTCACCAAGTCCAATTAAAACGACGAACTTGTTTTCGGACTTCAGCGTTGTAAGTAGCGCATCAAAATCCGGTTCGGCATTGGTTTCACGGCAAAAATCACTCAACCGGACCACCGTGCCGCCCTGCAATAAGACAGCGTCACGCACCTGATTGTATGAACGCGAATCATTTAAAGCCACAAAGAACGGCTGAGGCACGGTACCGTCTCGATATTCTCTGATTGCTCCAATCGCATTACGCATTGCAGATCTACCCTCCAATTATTTCGATTCCGACTGTCATATTGTCTTTAATCAGTTTCTTGAGCCAAGATTTTAACTCAACACTATCCATTGAATCAATTTTTTCGATAACCTTATCGCTACCGCACGCGTTATAACGCTTGCCTGCTTCGGCTTCCAATCGCGCCTTAACCTCTGGACTAGGAAACCAATCATAAGGCTCAGCAACAATTTTCTCGGACAGCAAATCACGCACCTCATCCACAGACGGCAACATTGTGGCATAACGCCCCATCACTTTGATTTTGAAAGCATCATCACATTTGGTTTTGTCACCCAAATTCACGAGCCATTTCGCCTTGTTTAACCACGCTTCTGCAGCATGGATTTCGGCATCCTCTGGATTCGACCTATTGAGAGTGTCGAATGTACGTCGTGCCTCAGTGCTCTCCGAATCAGGCATCATGCAAAGAATCGGAGTTTTGTGAATCTGGGACCATTCACGAGGCGTTCTGGATGCTGTTTTTTCCGACCAGAGTTTGCGCAAATGCGTCTTGGCTTGATTGCGTTTTACCTCTTCCACTAACTCATTCACACAGCGGTAAGCTTCTGATTTTTCGCAGATGAACAAACCATTTTTTAAACCAGCGGAGACAGCGTCAAGTTCGCTGTCGCCCAAACCATCCAGGTATGAGCTATAAACACTTTTAAAGTGCCGCATCGATTCGTTAAAAAGCGACCTCACTTCCAACTCATTAGCGCAGAGTTCTTCCAAGAACGATTGACGTTTTTCTGCCATGAGATGCCCATTTTGCGCAACATATCTCAAAATGTCTAGCAATTTGGCACATGCAGGAAACTCTGTTTTCAGAGCGTCCCAAGACATTCTGACGAAGTTGAGACGGCTTTGCCATTCGCTATAGCACTCCTTTACTGACTTTGCCTGCGGATTAATCTGGTTACTTCTCTCGACGATTTCATAATCTAGTATCAGGTCACGGATACGCTCTTCACCAGTCGCCTTGTCCCAAAGCCAGAGCGATTCGGACGAATCAAATTTAGAAGCGACTTCCTCCAGCAATTCAGCATCTGCCCCAATTGCCTTTGCCAGACGCATAGCCTTGCCGTGCGCGAAAGTGCTAAGAAACATTTTCATCCCTTCGCGACAGTTGTCTTTAGTTACCAGTACCGTCAATTTATCAGCTAGTGCTTCGTCCAATAGCGCCGCCTTGCCGATCTCTAATGCGACATCTGTTTGCGATTGCCCTTGCGGATTGACCAATCGCATATAGCTCTCCACCACGGAATACACATTGCTTGAATCCATCTGGTCCAAAACCCATAGCGGATAGCCGAATGACTTCATTTTTGAACTAACCAAACGCGCGGAGACCTCTACCGAGACGCATTGGTTCTCGGGGATACCAAACACCTTAGTAGTCAATCGACAAAAAGCCCGCTCTTCTTCAGTCATCAACACGATGAATTTGTCGCGATAATTACGGATCGGCGCGTCTTTATGCTTGGCGTATTCTGCGATAGCATCCGCCAGTTTTTCTGCTGACATTGGGTCTGAGGCATGGGCGTCACTCCAGCGGTATTTAGTATCAGCATATTCTTTTAGTAGAAAGCCCATCAGAAACACATAAACATTTGCGGGAATAAAGCCAAATGGTTCTTCCATAAGAAAATCAAAAACTGTGCCGACTGAAATCCTTCCATCTTTTTTGAACTGCTCTTGAATCCTTTCATCAACTTTAGACTTGATTTTAGAGATTGGAAGCGAGGGTTGTTCTGTCCAATACGACTTTTCACTTTGCCACGCCACCGCGCCGATAATACTTTGTGCTTCTCCATTTCCCGCCATTCCGAATTGCAACGGCATTTGCTTGATTCCGCATTCGGCAAATTTTTTCTGGGAGGGTTGAAAGAGCACCTCACGCCCAGAGAAGCCGTCAAATCCAAGCGGAAACTTTTTTAATGCTGCATTTGTCAATTCTCGTAATGCTATTGGCCCGTTTGCCGCTAAAGTGCCAGGCGGAGTCAACGCACCATAGAGTACGAATTGTCCGTTATAGATTATGTTCCTCCACTCAGTAAGAACCCCACGCCCTTTAGCATCCATATCTTCCGCGAGATGATTGTCCTTGCCGCGATAATATTTGCTGTTAGCCATATAGTCAACATACTCTTCAAAACGATCATATCCAAGTGGCACGGCTAACGCGTCAATGAAAAGCAATGTCTTATAATCATTTTTTGTAGAGGCATCTTTTATAAGTTTTCGTAAGGCATCGCGCTCCGCATCATCTTTCGCAAAACCGATAACTGCTCGCATTTTCCAAGCAGGACCTTTGTCCTTCAATAAATTAATCTGGCGCGTGAAGTCGTCAACGGAGACGGCCGTTAATTCCCAGCGCAGTTTCTGCGCGGGCGTGAGCGCCAGCACGTCCACCATGGCGCCGTTCTGAATCAACGTCGCTGTTTTGATGTTGTTGCGGACGAAATCACGATCTTTCTCCAGCTGTTCCGTGTCGCCAGCAGCCGTTACTGCGGCAAGCATCGTTTTGCCGCCGCCCAATGGTTTATTGAAAAGGATTTCGTCACGCACCAATTTCTTTGCGATATTAACGGCAATTCCTGACTCCAAATCCGTACCCTCGAACGCAAGAGCGAGGTTCAAATCTGTGGTCTTGAAAATTTCCACCGCCGAGCCGTGTTTTTGTCCGACTGCTTGCATGATCAACACGGTTTTCAGTACTCGCTTTTCTTCTGCGCTTAACCGACTTTCGTTGCGTTGATAAGCATCCAGTACTGATCGAATATCCTGAGCCAAATCGTCGCGACCACGCTCATAAAAGAAATTCCATAGATGATCAACCGTTAAAAGTGGCTGGTCGTCTAGCGGTCCGTATTGGCTAATAAACCACTGGAACGCTTTCACATCGATATTCTCTGTCGATTTTTTGATAAAGTCGAACATGCTACGCTGGTTGGATTTAAAGGATTTTGCGATATGCTTCAAGAGCAATGCCGCCATCGGATGCAACGGAAGCATCGCCCGCAGCACAGTTTCGTTAACACCTGCAGCCGTCGCGACCACCTTACGCGATTCAACCAAGCGACTATTAAGATCATCCGTTTTCTTCTCCCAATCCAATTTAGCCGCTTCTTTCTTTACCAAAGCATTAGCTATCAAATCGAAAGCAATATTCTCAGGTAATGAAATTTCCGTTCTTGAAAAGCGGTCGCGCAGTTTTCTCCAATCAGGGTTTTGGTCACTGAACAAACTGCCAGATTCATGTGTGACAATAACCATATAGAAAGGTTTGTTCTGACAGACGGACACTAGTTTCTGAAATTCAGTCAGTGAATGCGCGTTATTCTTAAAGTATTCGCTAAACTCGTCCCATACTAATACCAGCGCTTCAAGGTTGTTCCGGCTAATAACATCTTCCAACCAAGCGACCAGCTGGTTCATATCCATGTTCAACGCGGTAATGCCTTCATTCGACGAAAGTTTAAAGATGCTTTCCATCAGGTCATGCACATCCCCATTATTTTTTAGTTGCGTTAGAACCGCGTCTGCATCCTTACCGTGGAAGATATGCCTGTAATCATCCGACTTCAACAATGTGTTGAAGTAACCTTTGTTGGCTGGTTTTTCAATCCATTTGACTACGCTTTCTTTCAGTGTTGTACTACCTTTGTCGGCGACCTTGGCAGCTTCCAACGCGTTGCGGACACTTTCCTGTACTGCGAGAATCAAATCGCGATCACCCCTGATGCTGCTTGATGCATAGCGGTGCGCTACCACAATTTTACCGCCAGCCTTATGCCCCAGCAGTTTGTTCAGGAGGTCGTTGCTCAAATTCTTTGGATACCGTGCAAAATAGGCATTCAATTCGTCATTTGAGGCTTCCAGAATTTTCTTGAGCGCCCAGGCGGCGTACGATTTTCCAGTACCATATGCCCCCTCTATCCAGATTGAAACTTTGTTCTGGCGGGACAAGACTCGCTCTGTCTCCTTCAGCAGTTCAACGAAGGTCTCGTGCGGAAAGAATGCTGTCCAGTCCACCCCAGCGCGCAACGCAGAATCGTCAACACACGGAAAATACTTGGGGTCAATGTCAAAATAGTCGTGATATCTAGTGGCCTTTTTCATGTTATTTTTCTCCGAAAATCAAGGTTAATACATTAGCACTACTCTGGTTTTCCGACAGCGAAATCTTTTCTAGGTCATGCGTGAACGATACTGTGATGAAGTCAGGGTGGTTTGCTGCCAACCCCTCCAGCATCTCCCGGAGACGATCCCGTTCGATGCCAAAAACCTGCGCTGGGCTAATGCCATTAGAGTTGACCGTGAAATCCAGCAATCTACCCAAGTTAAACTGACGGTAATCACCACAAGCCTCCGAAAATTTAAACAATCCATAGAGAACCACCAACGGTTCAGTAACTACACATTGGGTACGAGAAAGTGTTTCTATCTTATCTCCGTTTCCCGAAACGTAACCAAACCGCAGGTTTGTTCCCAATGAAGTTTCGACAAGTCGCTTGAATGCCTTAACAATGGATTTTGCATCCTTCTCGCTAACTCCGTCAGCCGCCAGCAATTGCTCAACTGTCTTTCTAGGGTATTCAATTTCCACATTAAGTTTCTCGACATACCATGCGATTTGCGGATTTGATCGAACGAGATTGAGAAGCATCACACCATTCACTGTCGCAGATTCCCAGCCAAAGCGTTTGGATTGGAATGCAAGACGGCTAGGACTTTCCTCTCTTCCAATCTTGTCTAGCATCCCAGCATCACGCAGGAAACGACGAAACATCGAAATCATCATAGGACCAAGCGTATGCTCTGCCAGAAAGGTTTCGGGGGATTTGAAAAAGTCACGCAACCATTCCGGTTTGGGGGCATGATCGGCAAAAGAATTGATGCTCATTTTTTGTTTTCCTTCTCCTTGCGGTTGCCTGACCGAGTGAAACGCCAAACATCCATCATCAATGTCATGACACGCCTGACAATGAATGCAGCCAGTTATTTTTAAACCACCAACGAAAGATATGCAGCCATTCCGGCAATTGGCTTCGCACACGCCACAATTGATGCAATGTGCCGCCTTGCGGAATACTTGCTTAAATAGCTTTGAAAAAAGAGGCAAGTCTTTGCGTTCTTTCACGACGATAACATAGCCATTAATGTCGGGGATATCCGTGACTTGAAAACTGATTTCCTCTCCGTCAAACTGGACATGATACCCGCGATCGTCGCTAATAAAATCTCCCAGTGTTTTCATCCATACGCGCCAATCACTCAACGGAGCGGTGACAGAGATTTTCAACAGACCATTGTCAAAAGTTTCAACAAGGCGAACAGTGTTATCTTTCAAATCACGGCCATTCTTGCGGGCAATCCAGCCCCCGTTTGTAATATGCGAATCCAAGTCTTTAATTTTCCCCGCATCTCGCCCATTTGATTCTTTTATAAGCGCGATGTATTCATCCACCTCTTTTTCATAACATGCCCGGCGAAGCCAGTCTGACTTACCGCCTGACATCGGACAAAAGAGACATCCCGCACGCGAGTTTCCTTTTGTGTAGGCTGCATTTACTTCAAGATTGTTTGCGTAAATATAAAGCCAAATTTCAGCCGAAGTCCATTCAAGGATAGGGTTGTGGCTGTGCTGTCCTCGTTGTTTCTTGCCAAAATTCTCGTATTCGTACTCACCGCGACGCAAACTTTCATGCGCCCTTACACCTACATAATCCATACCAATAAAATCATTTTTGCCAAGTATCTCGCGCAATTTTAAAGTTTGGGGTGTTGATTTATGAACACTACAACACCAGCGCAACACCTGAGCTGGAGGGCCAAAAGCCTTCCAGGATTTCTTGGTATCAAGATGCGACTTGGCGATGTAGAAAGCGATACCTTCCACCTCACATTGGAGACGCGTTTTTTCAACCGTCTCGTAGGTATCAGGAAACTCCATGCCTGTGTCACCAAAGACTACAACAAAGGCATTTCTAGGAAGTGCCTTTTTCACTAGATCAAGCAGTACTATGCTGTCTTTGCCACCACTGAATGCGACGTGAAACACGTCGAGACGACTCTTATACCGTTTATAGATGTCAAAAATCCGTTTTACCGTACTCTGCTCAATCACGGTAAGCAACTCACGGTTCTTAGCGACCATCGCCGGAATGTCTACATATTGTAGCTTGCTTCCATCTGGCTCTGGCTTCTCTAGAAAGTCCAGTATAGGCGCAGTGTAAACTCCTCCCCCTTTTACCTTGGCAACGAGTCGCCCTCTATACCAGTAACAGTTGCTCTCCGACCACATATAAGGCACGACATCATTTTTGTCATATTGCCAATATTTATCGAACCCTAAAATATCAAGTTCTCGCGAATAGACAGGCCTAGGTTCTTTGCTGAACATCATAGGTGATGTGTTGAGCAAGAGACCTCCGGTCTCATCATCATATCCATACGAATACACCTAGATTCTCCTTTCACGCATCGATTGTGCATATAGCCTAACCGTCTCCACTTCAGACAGTACTTTTCTTCCAATATACCCATTCCTGAATAGATAACTTACAATATCATTTTCATTCAACAAGATGTTAGCCTTGGCCACTGCGGCTGAAAGAATCTGGCGATAGTCTTTTATCGCAAAACCTTTTCTAATGATCGCTCCTGCGGATACGCTGTTTACGGAAAGTACGTCAAATCTGAATATTCGACTGAATCGACGTACGTAACTTTCAAGCAAAAAACTGTTCCAGGGGTACCCTGAATATGGGAAAAGTGAAAAATCTTTGACCGCTTGTAGGGGAATATAGTCGCAGGGGCAATACAATTCCAACATCGAATCAATTCGCGGAATGTCAAACGCTACACTATGATCAGCGACAAAGAGGTCTTCCCTCACCCTGATCATCTCTTCATATGCTGCAATCAAACAACTACTATGTGTACGCTCACAGAGTGCCTGCTCAAGGCTGTTGATTTCAGCAAATGTTACATGTTCGCGTTCACGGCAGTAATTCTTTATAATATTGACAACATTGATCCGTGTGCCTTTCTTAGTTATTATACTTCCGTTTCTGACGTAATTCTCGCCTAAGCAATGTCGACATAGCAGTTCCCTAGCGGTGAAAACGGGAATGTCGTGGTTACGTTCTACAATATCTCCAACATCTAATTCAAGCAACGAAACATAATCAGAGTTGAGCAATCTGGCTTCGATAAAAGATAATGCCTTTTGTCTATCATTATCTGTTATGTGTAACCGATTAACATGTGAATAACGCCCAGTCTTTGATACCGATACAAAGCATTGTTTCTGATACAGCAGGCGCTTAATTTTAGCTGGCGGAATATAGGGTCGTTTAGAAACCAACTGCGCATGGCTTAAGACTGTATTCTCACTATCAAAACAACTAGCAATCTCATCTTCTGGTCGAACTACTTCATCATGCGCAAAAAAGGCGGATTCAAAATGCAGATTTGTATTCAAACCAATTAAAAAATCACGTAACATTTCCGGCGAATTAATACGAAGCTCTGATAACTCATTAATGTGATAATCAAAAAAAGCTTCGTAAAAGATTGTCTTCGCACCAGTTTCAAAAGCCTTATTTAAAAGGTCCGAAATCCGCGCCTTTTCCTCTGCTGAAGGAATAAACACTTTTCCCGAGTGCCTAATTCCCATTGTCTCTATCACTTGGCAGAAGGCGCTATCATTAAGAGGAAGAGCACATTTGTGTTTTTCTTCATAAAAATTCTTGAACCGTTGGATTTCGATTTCCGAATTCAACCTGAACCCATTTCTGAAACGATCTTCCAACACTGACGTAATTAAATCCCTTTCATTGTCTGCTATAGTCTGTCCAGGTTGGTGTGGTTCTCCAAAATTGAAGACAGGGAGTGATCGAGCAATGGTTCTTGTCTTACATTTCGAGTCCGCTGCCAAATAGTACAGTGCCCCACGCCGCGTGAGTTCCGGAATCGCCAAAACATACCGTTTATCCGCGCACAAGATATTGCTATAGAAATCATGCAATTCAGCAAGCGTAATTCCATTTTTTTGGAATAATCTAGTCCTCATGATTTGGGTAAACACACCCGAGCCACCTTCAGCATTCGGCAACGACACCTTCGGATATTCTGGATAATTGATTCGACCACTTGAATTACGCTTCAAAAGAAAATAGAGTAAGCTCTGCGTCGGTATACCGTCTTCTAGCAAGTCCTTTTTCTTCTCTTCGAATATTCGATAGACAGAAATAACATCTACACCATATTTCAGCATATGTGCTAGAAATTGATCCTCGAACCACATCACGAGAGAGTGGGAAATTGAGACGTGTTCATGCCAGATGAAAAGACCACGGTCATAATTGATTATCTCATTAGCATGACTTGTACAAAGACCACGAATCTGATTAGCTCTAATTTTTTCTTTAGGAAAAGCTCGATTTGCTAACTCTAGCCATTTTCCAACTGTTAACGCTTTCTTTGCATTTCGGAGTATTTCAAGTAACTTGGATGATATTCTGCGCTTGTCGCCAGTTTCCTCTATTGAAGATTCGCTTAGTCCATTAATAAATGCCTTTAATTGGTGCTTTTTGTCTGCTGGTAATGTATTTTTTCCTAGCAAGTCATTCCCACACACCTTATACGCTTCAAAAGATATGGGATATTGAGTGACTTTTTCGCACTCCTTTAAATACACTAAAAAGTCATCGTACCCAATCGCAGAAAAAGGCCGGCTACGGTCTGAACAGAACTGAACAAACAAACGATTCATATCATTTGTAATTGGATAGAAGTCAGGAATAATAATTATTTTTTTTTGTCTGTCATAGTGCAGCACTTCGAAACAGACTAATAAATTAATTAATGGATCAGGAATCGTAGAAGGAGACCAGCCGGTCACTTCATCGACTTTTTCTGCAAATTGCTCCGGATTAGCAGCGCCGGAAAAACTCAACATAGTGTCTCGCGCCAAAGCCAGAAACGATTCGATCATTGACCGACCCGCGGCCCCGAAATAATGTTTTCTGACTTTTGTTTCTATTTGCCGTATACGTTCTCTTGTAACACTTAAAAATTTAGCCGTTTCTTCCAATGTTTTATCTTTCCCCGAACCACGAATCGCAAGGCGATGATCAAAAATAAGGTCACACTTTGGATAAGGGCGAAAAGAAGACAAGAATGCCTCTAGAAATATTTCATAGTTAGCGTGTTTTTTATAGTTAATACACCAGTAAGTTCCCTCTTTGAGATAGCGAAGTATGTCCGGCTTAATTTTTTCAATCTCATCCCACGTGTAGCGCCCAGCATTTTTGAATTTAAGTACATCTGCAGGATTCAACTTGAGCAATTTGACACAGGAATCAATCCCTGCCTTATTCAATAAATTTCTGGCACGTACAGAGAGATGGTTATATAGGTATTCGGGTAAGGGCTTGTCTTCCTGTTGGATAACTGGCTGGTGCTCTTGGGTGGTTGCATAAACAGAATCATCAATTGTGTACGGAACACCTCCCCAGGCAATTCCTTTAGATGTTAAGTACTCTTTTAGCTCTGTGAGCGTTTTGCTTCCCATATTAGGCAAAGACTTTACTAATGCTTCAGAGTAAGGCAGAACATCTCGTATAAGTGATAGATTTGCGGCAGACAAAACATTTCGGAGCCGAACTGTCAAATTCTGTTCTAAAAGATTAATATCGGCTACATGCGAAGGTATTCTTTGCGTTTCATCGAATAAACCCGATGACGGTGGTTCTAAAAAGACTCGATTAGTATATTTAATAATATCTGATACCGTCTTCTTACCAAGTCCCGGAAGCGCATAAAGTTCCTTAAATGTTATACCCTTCAAATCATCAATACATCTTATTCCATTTTCGTGCAGTGTCCGTACCTTAGACGGAGTAAGCTTGAGAGAAGCAAGAGGAATCCCTTTTGTTACTTCACCATCGTGGTCTTTTTTACTGCTTTTCTGGTTAATCATGTCTGATCAAT
>CAYOQM010000034.1:0-16009 GCA_964406065.1 uncultured Verrucomicrobiota bacterium | reverse complement strand
GTCCCGTTCAAGGTGATGGTGTCGCCTTCCTTGAGCGTCACTTTGCCGGCCGTCAGGGTTCTGGCGGCCATGTTCAGCTTGATGGTCCCAGCGCCGACGATGCAGCACTTGCCCCAGCCGCGGGCGACGAGCGCCGCGTGGCTGGTCATACCGCCACGGGCGGTCAGGATTCCCTCAGCGGCGCGCATTCCTTCGACATCCTCAGGATTGGTCTCCTCGCGAACCAGAATCACGGTCTTGCCGGCCTTGGCCTGCCTGACCGCCTCCTGGGCCGTGAACACGATCTGGCCGCAGGCGCCGCCGGGCCCGGCGGGCAAGCCCTTGCACAGCAGTTTGGCCATGACTTCGGCCTTCGGATCGACGATCGGATGCAGTAACTCGTCCAACTGGGCTGGCTTCAAACGCAGGACGGCGGTCTTTTCGTCGATCAGTTTTTCGGCAAGCATGTCCATGGCCATGTTCAGGGCCGCCGTTCCGGTGCGCTTGCCGCTGCGGCACTGGAGCATGAACAACGTGCCTTCCTGGATCGTGAACTCGATGTCCTGCATATCCTTGTAGTGGCTTTCAAGGGTGTTGCGGATCTTGAGCAATTGCCGGTAAGTCGAGGGCATCTGTTCCTCGAGCGACTGCAGGTGCCGGTTCTGGTCGTTCTTGGTGTCGTTGTTCAGCGGGCTGGGTGTCCGGATGCCGGCCACCACGTCTTCGCCCTGCGCGTTGATCAGCCATTCCCCGTAGAACTTGTTCTCGCCGGTGGCCGGATTGCGGGTGAAAGCCACGCCGGTGGCGGAGGTGTTACCCATGTTGCCGAAGACCATGGCCTGAACATTAACGGCAGTACCCCATTCATCCGGGATCGCCTCGATCCGGCGGTAGGACTCCGCGCGTTTGCCGTTCCAGTTCTTGAACGCGGCGCCGATCCCCCCCCTCATCTGGGCCATGGGATCATCGGGGAACGCCTTGCCCAGCGCCTTCTTGACACGCGCCTTGAACTTCTCGCACAGGAGTTTCAGGTCCTCGGCCGTCATGTCGGTGTCGCTCTTGTAGCCCTTCTTGGCCTTGAGTTCATGCATGATGCCTTCGAGCTGTACGCGAATGCCCTTGCCTTCGCCGGGCTCGAGGCCTTCGGACTTCTCCATCACCACATCGGAATACATCATGATCAGACGACGGTAGGAATCGTAGACGAAACGCTCGTTGCCGGTTTTGGCGATGAGCCCGGGAATCGTACGGGGACAGAGGCCAACGTTCAAAACCGTTTCCATCATGCCGGGCATGGAAGTCCGGGCGCCGGACCGACAGGACACAAGAAGGGGATTCTGGGGGTCGCCGAACTTCAAGCCCATGTCGGATTCCATGATGTGCAGCGCGGCTTCAACCTGCGCGGTCAGCACGGCTGGAAATTTTGACTTGTTGGCAAAGAAATCGTTGCAACATTCAGTTGAGACGGTGAAACCCGCCGGAACCGGCAGGCCCAGGTGGCACATCTCCGCGAGGTTGGCGCCTTTCCCGCCCAGCAGGTTTTTTTCACTGGCCCGGCCTTCCGTCTTGCTGAGGCCGAAACTGTACACATACTTCTTCCCGGTTGTCGATGCCATGGCTGCTTGCTCCTGTTATGCACCCTCCGCGTTGGCGGAGGGTGCGATGAATGAAACACTCCCGTAGCTACGCCCCGTCAATCCTGACACAAAAACGCGCTTCCGGCATAATTCGGCCACGATACAGGTCGTGACAGGTGTTCGCCGGGGACCGCGTGAATTGCGGACTGGACAACCGAACTTGAATCGCTACGATTAACCGGCGCAATATATTGAAAGCAAAGAAACTGCGCAAGGGGATTCTTGAATTTTGAAAGCAAAGGAGAAGTGGAAACGTGAGTAAAGCATTAAGTCTGGCAGCCAATACCCTTCGAGGCCTGGCGATGGACGGCGTTCAAAAAGCGAATTCGGGTCATCCCGGCATGCCCATGGGCATGGCCGATGTGGCCGCCGTTCTGTTCCTGAAACACCTCAACCATTGTCCGTCACGCCCCGACTGGGCTAACCGTGACCGGTTTGTGTTGTCCGGCGGACACGGCTCGATGCTTCTCTATGGGCTCCTGCATCTCTCCGGTTATGATCTTCCGCTCGAAGAACTCAAGCAGTTTCGTCAATGGGGAAGCAAGACCCCGGGGCACCCGGAATACGGCCACACGGCAGGCGTTGAGGCCACCACCGGCCCGCTAGGCCAGGGATGCGGCATGGCCACAGGGATGGCGCTGGCCGAACGCATGATGGCGGCTCGTTTCAACACGGGCGCCTTCGCGCCCGTCGATCACTGGACCTATGTGTTCTGCGGCGACGGCGACCTGATGGAAGGGATCTCGCACGAGGTGTTCTCGCTCGCCGGCCACCTCGCGCTCAGCCGGCTGGTGGTGTTCTACGACAGCAACCATATCACGATCGAAGGCCACACGGACCTGTCCTACAGCGACGATGTCAGAAAACGCTTTGTCGGCTACAAATGGAATGTCCTGGAGATCGACGGGCACAACTACGAGGAGATCGAAAAGGCGATCCAGGCCGCCAAGGCGGAGAAGGAGCGCCCGACCCTGGTCATTACTCATACCCATATCGCCCACGGGTCACCGAACCTGCACGATTCGCACAAAGCCCACGGTGAGCCGCTCGGTGTTGAGGAGGTCAAGGCCACCAGGAAGGCTTTGGGGCTGCCCGAGGACAAGGATTTCTATGTTCCCGATGCCGTGCGTGACGTGTTTGCCGTCAGGGCAAGGGAGTTGGATGCCCGGGTTGCCGCCTGGGAAGCTGATTTCCGGAAGTATGCGGCGGCCTATCCCGATCACGCCAAGTTGTGGGATGCCTGCCTCAAGCAGGCCCTGCCCGCCGACCTGGAGAGCCAGATGCCGGTCTTCGACAAGCCCGAGGCGACACGTGTCTCGTCCGGCAAGGTGATGCAGAAGCTGGCCAAGGCCCTGCCCTGGCTGGTGGGCGGCGCCGCCGATCTCGCACCGAGCACCAAGACCCTGCTGGAGGGGATGGCCTCGGTTCTGCCCGGCAAGTTCGAGGGGCGCAACCTGCACTTCGGCATCCGTGAACTCGGCATGTCGGCCATCCTGAACGGGATGCAGTTGCATGGCGGGTTCCGGGTTTACGGGGCCACATTCTTCGTGTTTTCAGACTATTGCCGCCCGACAATCCGTGTCGCGGCTTTGATGAATACACCGGTCATCTATGTGTTTACCCACGACAGTTTCTACGTGGGCGAGGATGGCCCGACGCATGAGCCGATTGAGCAGATTGCCTCGTGGCGATGTATGCCCAATGTGTCCGTGATCCGGCCCGCCGATCCGACCGAGGCGGCGGCCGCGTGGCTGGCCGCCCTCAAGAACACATCCGGCCCGACCTTGTTGCTCATGACCCGTCAGAACCTGCCGGTGCTTGACCGCTCGGTCTATCCCGCCGCTTCGAATCTGGAGAAGGGGGCCTATACCTTGTGGCAAAGCGGGCAGGGGTTGCCGGAGTTGATCCTCATCGGCACCGGCTCGGAAGTCAGCCTGGCGCTGGAGGCCGCCAGGGAACTCGCCAAGGAAGGCCGCAATGTGCGCGTGGTGAGCATGCCGTCCTGGGATCTGTTCGAAAAGCAAAGCGCGGACTACAGGGCCCAGGTCATTCCGCACGACTGCAAGAAGCGGCTGGCCCTCGAGGCGGGATCAGCCTTTGGTTGGTCGAAATACATCGGTTGCAAGGGCCGCACCCTTTGCATCGATCATTTCGGCGCTTCCGCCCCGGCCAAGACCCTTGCCGAGAAATTCGGATTTACTACGGCAAATGTCGTTAAACTCGCGAAGGAAGTCCTGGGCTAGAAGACGCGACTGAACAGAAAGCATGAATGCGGAAGGTTGGGCTCTTTGAGAACACGCCTGATTACGGCTATTCTTCTAGTGTTACTGTCGCTTTCCGGAGGGAAGGCTGATGACGTCAAGGCCTGGCCGTTTGTTTATCAGAATACCGACCCTGAAACCCAAACCTTCCGGGCCGAATATTTCTGGCCGTTTTACGTTCACGAAAGCACGTCGGATTATGCCGCGTACCAATTCTTGAGCTTCCCTCAGACTTTTCCGCGCGACTATCCCCATCAATTCTATTTTCTCTGGCCCCTGAGCGGGTTCAGAACCGGTGCGGGACATGACGCCTGGGTATTCCCTTTCTATTGGAGCGGGTCCGAGCAAGAGAGAAACGATCACTATCTGGCAGTGGTTCCGGCTTTTTATTATGGGCAGAAGAGAGACGAGACCACTCTCAACCTTGCCCTCCTGCAGCATAATCATTGGGACAGGAACGGCTCCGGACACTATCTTTTTCCGCTCTTCTGGAAATCACGGTATGTTAAGGACAGGTACCGCGACGAATCGTTCGGCTTGCTTCCCCTTGTCTGGATGAGCCGGACACAGCAGGGCAGGGTCTATCAAGATAACTCGCGTCAATATAACTCACGGGCGGGTGGACTGTGCCTTCTCAACTGGTGGACCCGCTTGAGCGAAACCAATTGGGCGGCCTCCGGAATCTCCATTGTAGAAAGCGCGTCTGATAATCTATTCCCCGTATTCAGCCGGGGCCGATCCTCCCGGATTACGCGTGGCCCCGAGGCCTCAAGTCGTTCCGATGATTCATTGTGGGTTCTTCCCTATTGGCAGTCTCACCAGAGCCGGAACACCCGTGCCGGGAATGATGAGAAAGCGCGGCATCTATTTTTTCCGCTCTACTGGGATTGGAATAATACCCGGGACGGGAGGGTGGATGCCGGACGGGCGCTGCTTCCGTTATGGTGGCATTCTGCCATCCTTGAAGCCGGCGCAGTAACCGAATCTGCCGACTTTATTATTCCCCTGGGCGCCCATTTCTATAAGAAGGACGAGTACGACACCCGGAACATTCTCGGGCCCATGTTCAATCGCACGGAAAACACGCGTACAAAAACAGTGCGCTACGACGCTTTCTTTCCGCTTTTTTCCCTCACGCGGGGCAGGGAGGAATCCGGCGGGCATATCTTTCCGTTGGCGGGATGGAGCACCGTCCGGGGGCAGCATGATAACCTGTGGTACGGGTTCCCGCTGGGGTGGAACTGCGAGTCGCAGGAACAGTTCGATTACCGCATGAGCCGGCCCCAGTTGTTTGGGCTGCATGAGTTGGAAACCCGACCCGCCGTGGCCGAGCCCGATTGCCGCGCAGGGCCTCGCCGAACCGTCGCGTTTTATCCGTTCTACTGGTCGAAACGGCAGGCAGACGAACAACATGAAGGGATCCTGCCACTCTACTGGCTGAATAGCCATCGTTACGGGCGATCCCTCTCCCGGGAAACAGGCATTCCCTTGCTTCTCGGTGACCTTAATACCGTGTATCGGGATGACATTCCTGTCTATTCACACCAGAACTACCTGCTGTCCCTGATTGCGCATGGCCGAGGTGAGGACTCCAAAGAATGGCGCGTCTTCCCGTTTTTCTCCTATAACCGGGCCGGCGGCTCCCTCGACTATTCCTCCTTTATTTTGCCGTTCTCCTATGAGTCATGGCGGGATTCCGAACACCCCGACCGAGCCTACTCGTCCGCGTTGTCCGTACCCTTCTCGTTTCTGCCGCTTTACAAGACCCAAACCAGTCAAAGCGAGACGGCGGGACGCGAGCGGAAAAGTTGGTTCTTTCCCCTGTACAAGCGGGAGCAAACCATCGGACCGGCCGGAGAAAATTCCAAACTATCGATTCTCTGGCCTCTTTGGAATGGAGAATGGGTGAACGATGAGACGAGAATCCGCGGATTGGGCGGCGTGATGAATTTCTACGAGCGGGATGCCGGCGGCTTTGTCGAACAGCGCCTCCTGTACCGGGTCTTCACGCGCCGGACCCGAAGCTGGTTCAATGAGCACGAACTGATGCCGTTTTATGCCCAATCCGCCCGGGAGGACGGCAGGTCCTCCTGGAGTGTCCTGGGCGGATTGATCGGGGGAGGATGTGACGGATCCCGGAACTACCTGAGGGTGTTATACATGAGGCTCCCCACCGGGACTGTTCCCGCCGTGCCGCCGGAGGCTCGCGCCGAAAAGCAGAAACAACACGCCGACCTGGCCCTGAACTACCTCCGCCATGACCGATATGACCGGGCGGCCATTGAATTTGCCCTGGCCGGGCCTGTCGGCACTAATGATGCCCCATTCCAGCTTGCCGCTGGCGAGGCCTATCTGAAGGCAGAACCTGATGCCCTCGGCAAGGAGTTGCGCTCCAGTATCCCGGCGTCGCTCAATCCGATTTATGGAAAATCAGGAAGGGGTAATACTCGTGCGATTCGTGAAAATCTGCGCACATTGGCGGTTGGCCGGTTCGAAAACGCATTGCGGCTGGAAGCGGACAAACCTGCAACGCTCTGTAAACTGGCGTCCGCCTTGAACGAACTCGGCAGACGGCAGGAAGCGCTGAATCGGCTTGGGGAAGCAGACCGGTTGAGCCCTGACTTCACCACAGCCATGTTGCGGATGGAAACGGCCGAGGCCATCTGGAACGAAACCCGGCGGCGCCGTGACTCCAGAAGGCCTTCAGGCGATGCGGGTTCGACCACAGTGCGCGACCTGCTGGTGGAATTGAAAACCCGATATCCCGGGTCACCAACCCTGGCTCTGAAAGAAGCCGAACGGATCCAGCAGTCAGACAATCCCGACTACCGGTTGCTCCATGATTGGGACATGCCCTATGGATGGACTTCGGGCAAGGATGTGTTTTCCAAGACGAGCTTGCAGGTGTTGGACATATACCTGAAGGGGGCCGCATGCACTCCCGGTGCCGAGGAACAGAACTGGGTGAAGCGTGGTGCGTCCAGAAGGGAGTCCTGGACAGGCCGGTTGAGCTACTTGAGGAACCAATCCGCACCTATACCGCCACAAATCCAGTGTGCCCGGAACGCAGCGTCCATCCTCAACCGGCAGATGAACGTGTTGACGGAGGCAAAGAAATATGAGGAGGCTGTAGCGCTAAGAAACCGTGTTTTCCAGCTTTTGCCGCAGACCTGTATACAATGCGCTAGTCCGGAATCCAGGACTGACTTCAGGGATTATGGGGATCCCGTGGAACAGGCACTCAGGAATCTCTATGCCGTGACCATCACGGTGTCCAACCGGCCTCTCGACTACATGACCTCAGTCGAGGGGCTCGCCCCGAACCTGTGCCGTCACCGCCAGGCGACGATCACGAATGCCCTTGAGTCAGTTCGTCTTGAACAACAATACATCAAGACATGGCGCATTACCGGGGAGGTGGCCGGCAAACCCGTCATGCGGGACAACGCGGGGAAATTCTTCGAGCGCTACACGGATCTGGACGCGATGCTTGACCGCCCCGATCATTGCACGGTTACGGCGGAATGTGTGGTGACCTCGCCTGAGGCGCGCCGGGTTGTGCTGCGCCTGGGATTTGATCATAGCCTGACCGCCACGATGAACGGGCAGGTCGTGTTCGGCCCAAAATCCCGGAAGATTGCGGTGCGTGACGAATACCGGGTCCCCCTTACCCTCAAGGCCGGAAAGAACCGGCTGAGTTTGCAGGTTACAGACGACGTCCTCGCCTACGGGTTCTTTGCCCGGTTGAGTTCCGAAGAAGGGGAATTCATGCGGGACATCGTCATTACCGCAGGTGAGACAGAGCCTCGGCCGACATTCTGATTGCCCTGTCTTGCCTGATTTGGCAGTCTCACCAAATCATGTCGCGCTTTATTATCCATGGAGGTCGGAAGTTGAGCGGAACCTATGTTCCGGCCGGCAACAAGAACTCTGTGCTGCCGATGCTGGCGGCCTGCGTCATGACCGATCAGCAGGTGGTGCTCGAGAATGTACCGCTTATTGAAGATGTGCGCACCATGCTGGATCTTTTGGCCGGCATAGGCGTGGAGGTGGAACTCGGCAACCATGTCGTCAAACTGTGCGCCAAGGGCCTGCGACGCAGCAAACTCGACCCTGAACTCTGCCGCAAGGTGCGCTCCTCCATCCTGCTGGCCGGCCCGATGGCGGCCCGGCTGGGTCGCGCCACGCTGTCGCCGCCTGGTGGCGACGTGATCGGACGCCGCCGGCTGGATACCCATTTCCAGGGACTGCAGGCCCTGGGAATCGAAGTGGAAGGGGGCCGCGATTTCGTTTTCCGCCGCAAACGCCTGGAAGGCGCCGCCATGGTGCTGGATGAGGCCAGCGTGACGGCTACCGAGAATGTGTTGATGGCCGCAACCCTGGCCAAGGGCGAAACCACCATCTTCAATGCGGCCTGCGAACCGCACGTCACCGATCTAGGGATGCTGCTCAACAAAATGGGCGCGCAGATATCCGGCCTGGGTACGAACCGGTTGATCGTTCAAGGGGTGGACACACTGCATGGCGCCACGCATACCGTCCAGCCGGACGCCATCGAGATCGGCAGTTTTGTCATCGCCGCGGCCGCCACGGGCGGCGAGCTCAAGGTTCCCGGCGCGGAGCGGGAACCGATGCTGATCATCAGCAAAACCTTTCAGAAACTGGGCATCAAACTTCAGATGGAGGGAAACAATCTGACATGTCCAAGCCGTCCAACCCGCCGGATTGTCAAGGATTTCGGAGCGGCGATCCCGAAGATCGAGGATGGGCCCTGGCCGATGTTCCCCTCGGATTTGATGAGTGTAGCCATTGTGGCGGCCACCCAGGCCACGGGAACCGTGCTGTTCTTCGAGAAGATGTTCGAAAGCCGGATGTATTTTGTGGATCACCTGATCGGCATGGGCGCGGGGATTGTGGTGTGCGATCCGCACCGCGTGCTGGTGACAGGGCCGTCGCGCCTGCACGGCACCAACCTGGCCAGTCCCGATATCCGCGCCGGCATGGCGCTGCTGATTGCCGCCCTCTGCGCCAAGGGCGAAAGCGTCATCCACAACGCCCAAAGCATCGACCGCGGCTATGAACGCGTCGAGGAACGCCTCCGCGCCCTCGGTGCCGATATCGTGCGGGAAGGCTGATGAAAGCCAGCTTCCGGCGCAACCTTGCAGAGATCCTGCTCTTGCGCTGACGCTGGGCCGGGATGAATGTACGGTCAATTCCTACCACTTATCTCTGGCCCGGAATAATTTCACATCCTGCGGACTGCCGGGAAGGCTCGTCAGGATCTCAGTAATCGTGCGGGGTTCGCCGGGGAGGCGCAGGAAGGGGCGCACGTCGGCGAGGGGTTGGACCACGAACCGGCGCTGGGCCCAGCGGGGATGCGGCAGATCCAGAATCCCGTCGCGACGCTGGACCGTTCCCGCATACAGGATATCAATATCAATTGTGCGGGGGGCGTTGCGGTCCTCGGTGCGTACCCGCCCCATGTCGGCCTCGATCTGGTGGAGGGCGTCCGACAACAACGACAGCTCCATGTTGCTCTCAATGATGATGGCGGTGTTGAGATATTCCAGCGGCGCGTATTCGGGTTTCACATCCACCGGCTCGGTTTCGTAAATGGCCGCCTTGGCCAGCAGATGTGTGCCCCGCAGGCGGATGATGCGGGCTGTCGCCTCCCGCAGATTTTCGAGACGCTGATCGAGGTTCGATCCCAAGCCGAGTCCGATTTCCATAAGAAGAAATGATGAATGATGAGTTATGAATGATGAATGGGGAACGTAATCAAAGAGCCACCCCATTGCGTTTAGCAGTTTTACTGGAACTGGTGAAGATCGCTGTGAGTTCCCCTGTTTCCTGCAACAGTTTACTCAACTCGTTAGGCTCAACGACATGAGTTTCGTCAAGCAATTCCAACCAATAACTTGTTTCGTCGAGTTCTTGAAGAGAGGACTCCATTTTGCTGATGAATTCGGCCCGGGACCTGGCCCGGTAAGCTTCACGATATTGAGCCCCGACAGAAGTCCCGCTTCTCAACAACTGTTTACCCAGAGTCTGGGCGAGTGTTGTCTTCGGCAGATTACAGTACAATTTCACAATCCCAAGCGCATAAACTTTTGTCCGCTGTTTCAAGTCGCGCTTGTCGTCAGTGGCATTCATCATTCCGCATTCCGTATTCATCATTCATCATTCATCATTCATCATTCATCATTCATCATTTCTTATCTCAACCCCAGCACATCCTGCATGTCGTAGAGGCCGGGTTTCCGGTCTCCTGCAAGCCAAATGGCCGCATGGAGCGCGCCCTTGGCAAAGGCGTCCCGGCTGGTGGCGCGGTGGCTGATTTCCACCCGCTCTCCCTCGGTGGCGAACAAGACCGTATGGTCGCCAATGATGTCGGCCGCGCGGATGGCATGGATGCCGATCTCGCCCCTGGGCCGTTCCCCGCCCAAACCTTCCCGTCCGAAGACGGCCACATCGCGGAAATTCTGGTTGCGCCCCTGGGCCACCTTTTCGCCTAGTCGCAATGCGGTTCCGCTCGGGGCATCCTTCTTGTAACGATGGTGGGCCTCGGTGATTTCAACATCGTAATCCAGTCCCAGCGCCTTACCCGCCTTTTCGACCAGGGCAAACAACAGATTGACGCCAAGACTCATGTTGGGGGCCGAGACGAGCGGGACAACCTTGGCCGCCTGATCGACCACGGCGCGTTCGTCGGGATTGAGCCCAGTGGTGCCTATGACCACGGCCTTCTTGTGCTCGGCGGCCAACCTGACCGTTACCGGAACATTTTCATGGAAACTGAAATCGATCAGGACGTCGGCGGCCTTGACGGCAGACGCCAGATCAGAGGTGATCGCGAGCCCGATCTCCCCGACTCCGGCAATGAGTCCGACATCCTTCCCGCATAGCGGGCAGGCGGCCTGATCCACGGCGGCAACCAGTTGGATCCCCGGCATCAGTTTTGAACACCGAACCAACGCCTGACCCATTCGTCCGGCGGCTCCCACAATTGCGACCTTGGTCATTGTTTGATCTCCATCCTTGATAAGGGGTTCTCTATCATACCCCGGTTAGCTTCGTCCAGACCCCTCTCGCAGGGCATCTCTGAGTTTTGGTGACTTCGGTGTTCTGGAGCCGGGACGCCTCCGTCCCGCTCTTCTCTTCCGGGGTGAGGGCACCCCGGCCCCACCAAAGTCATTGCCAAAACTCAGAGATGTGCCCGTCCGGATTTGCTGCAGGCGATTACTGACGCGCCAGAGGGCCGGTGCCAACTGACCAGGTGGGGATGCCCAGCAGGGTGCGGACCCGTTCCTGCACCAGCAGGGCGCGCCGGTAAGGCATGGGGAGTGAATCGGAAGTCCGGGAATCATAGAGTTCCTGGAGCAGCGAACTTCGCGAGAACAGGCCTTTGCCTTCGCTGTCCCGCCAGGATTTCACATACGTCAGGTATTTCTCATATTCGGTGTTTACGGCGGGCTCCGGCATGTGGGCGACCTCGGTGATCAAGGAGGCCATGAGCGGCGCGGTAACGCCGGGGCGCTGGGCGATGCGGCGCGAGAAGTCCAGGGTATGCCGTTGGGAATTGAGGATGTGACAGGCCCGCGTGACGTTCATGCCCTTCCATCCGGCGTTCAGCCAGGCGAAGGTGGCCACGGCCGTCTCATTGGAATTCAGGGCGATATAGACGCTCAATGTGGCGGAGTGCCTGATCTGCGAGAGCATCCAGGTCATGCCGGTCAGATTCAATCCCGGCTTTTCGCTGTAGTAGAAGAGGGCGTGTTCGAGCGGGCCGATGAGAACCCCGCGACTGCTTGAGGTGGAGGGGGCGAGCGTCTCGGAGCAGGAGAACAACACGTCCCGGCCATCCACCCGGCATCGCAGGAAGGTTCGGCTATTGGTGTAGGAAAAGTAGCCGCCGGATTCGGGGTTCGGGGTGATTTCCTCCATGCCGGTCAGGCGTCCCGTGGCATATTCCTGGGTGCCGGTCGGACCGGCCGTGATGCAGGCGTAAGCGCGCTCCATGTCGGAGGGGTTCAGCGAGGTGGAATAGCGTAGGGAAGCAGGAAAGACGGCGTAGTCGGGAATGCCGGGATGGAAGTTGAGATCGAGATACTGCTGTAGCGCGACCTTGACTTTGACGATATAGGCCGAGCCTGCCGCCCCGTCAAGGTCGGGCAGTTCCCATCCGCTATCCGTGGCGCAGGCGCGGCTGACAAAATCGACAAGGGGGCTGGTCATGCCGGGCGAAAAAGGGGCCGGGGCTCCTGCGGAAAACGCGAAGAGGGAATCAAGGGCTCCCTTGGCCTCAAGCGGGAAAGCTTGTAAACGAATCTCGGCCGGACAGGGTTCCGCCGGACGCGGTGGCTCCGCAAAAACAGGGGCGACGGAAAGCGCGATGATCGCCGTGACCAGCATCCCCTGTTGATTCCGCATCCCGCGTTTCATGAAGCCAATCATTGTGATGGAATGCCAGACGATTCACAAGGACATACGCTTTGACGTCTTCGTCATTGACAGTACTGCCACGCTCTTTGCACACTATCGGATCTATGGCGGAAATGAATCTACCAAACAAGATCACGGTGGGGCGCATCGGGCTCACATTCGTGATGGCGGGGTTTCTAACTTCGGGCATTCCCTGTGGCAAGACCCTGGCGCTCGTCACATTCGGTTTGGCCGGACTATCGGACTGGCTTGACGGCATGCTTGCCCGGCGTCTCAACAAAATCACGATCTTTGGTCAGCTCATGGATCCCCTGGCCGATAAGATCCTGGTCTGTGCCGCCTTTGTGAGTTTTGCCGCCATCAAGATCGTGCCCGCCTGGATTGTCATCACCATCATCAGTCGTGAGTTCGTGGTCACCGGCCTGCGGTTGCTGGCCAGCCAGCAGGGCAAGGTGCTGCCCGCAGGACCCTGGGGCAAACACAAGATGATCTGGCAGACCGTTACCATAGTGGTCATCCTGCTGGGTGTGGCCCTGCAAGAGGAAATTCTACCGATGTTTCTATCCGCCGCAGATCACGCCTTGTTTATGGTTGATTTCAATGTCTACTTCACCAAGATCACCATGTTTCTAACGCATCTGGTGGCCGCCCTCACGGCGATTTCCGGCGTGATCTATCTCTGGGATGGCCGAAATCTCTATATGGAGCACACCTGATATGGCCCAGGAATGGAACATCAAGTCACGCGCCACGGCCTGTTCGTCCTGCCAGACCGACTTCGCCGACGGCCAGCCGTATCATACCCGGCTCTTGTTTCAGGAGCTCGACTATCACCGGGGCGACTTCTGCGAATCCTGCTGGGCGGCGCAACAGGACTCGCAGCAGGGGTACAGTTCCTGGAAGGGGTTTTTCAAAACGCCACCCACCGAGCCTGACAGGCGGGGGAAGAAGGAAACCGCCGAAACCCTCCTGCGCGAACTGATCGAATCGGGCGAGGCCGGCAAGATCAGCGTGATCTATATCCTCGCGGTCATGCTTGAACGCCAGCGCGTTCTGGTAGAGCGGGAAGTCCGGTCCGGAGAGGACGGGTCACGCCTCGTGATTTACGAACACAAGAAGACCGGCGAGACCTTCGCCATTACCGACCCCAGACTGAAATTGTCGGAACTGGACTCGGTCCAGAAGGACATCATGGATCTTCTGACAGGCGGAGATCAGGCAACCTGTGCCTCCGAGGCGGGTTCCCCGCCTCCTGAGGGATGAGGGAGTGGCCCCATGTTCGACATCACCCTGGTCAATGGAATGGTTTTTGACGGCACCGGCCAGCCGGCGCGTCGCGTTGATGTCGGAATCACCGGCGATCGCATTACGGATGTAGGCGCGCTCGGACAGGCCGAGGCCCGACGCGTGGTGGATGTCGCCGGAAAAATGGTCTGCCCTGGCTTCATCGACACCCATTCCCATTCCGACGCCTACCTCCTCATCGAACCGTCCGCTCCCGGCAAGGTGTACCAGGGGGTAACCACCGAGGTGATTGGGAATTGCGGGGCCTCGGCGTCACCCCGGCTGGGCTCGGCGCGCATGCCTTCCGATTGGGAACCCTTTTCCTATCCGGGAACCTGGAGCACCACAGCGGAATACCGAAGATTACTCGAACAGGAGCGGCCGGCCGTGAATGTGGTCCCCCTCATCGGGCACAACACCCTTCGCGCCTCGGTCATGGGCTATGCCGGGCGCGCCGCCACGCCGGATGAACAGTCGGCCATGGAGCGGCTTCTGGAACAGAGTCTGGAGGCGGGCGGGCGGGGAATGAGCACGGGCCTCATCTATCCTCCCGGAATGTATGCCTCGAGCGGGGAGATCCACGCCCTGGCCCGTGTCCTGAAACGCAAGGAAGCGATCTACACCTCCCACATGCGCAGCGAAAGCAGCCGCTTGATCGAAGCGCTCGAAGAGACCGCCGGAGTGGGCCGCGCGACCGGAGTGCGGGTGCAGGTGTCGCATCTCAAGACATCCGGGAAGGTCAACTGGCATTTGATTGATGCCGCGATTTCGACGATCGAACGGGCCCGCCAGGAAGGGGTTGAGGTGGCCGCTGATCGGTACCCCTATACCGCCTCCTGCACGGATCTCGATGTCATTTTCCCGGATTGGGCCACCGAAGGCGGGAGGGAACAGGAACTGGCCCGGTTGCGCGATCCCGGCACCCGCGCCCGGCTCCGCGCTGAACTGCTTGAAAACCGGGCGGAGCGGGCCTGGGGCACCATCATCATCGGGTCGACCACCGAAGCCAACGCGCGCTTCCGGGGCATGCCGCTGGAACAGGCGGCCGGCCTTCTGGGAATGGAGCCGGTGGACGCCGCGTTGTGGCTGATCGAGAGCGACCGCCTTGCCACCAGCGCCTTCTTCCAGGGCATGAGCGAGGACAACCTGTGGCGCATCCTCGCCCAGCCCTGGGTGATGATTGGCTCGGATGCCTCGGTGCGGGCACCATGGGGGCCCTTGAGTCATGACTTTCCCCATCCTCGCGCCTATGGAACCTTCCCGCGGGTCTTGCGGGCGGCGCTTGACGGGAAAGTGGCGGATATGGCAGGGGTGATCCGGAGAATGACCTCCCTGCCAGCCTCGCATTTCCGCTTGCGGGGAAGAGGCGAGGTCAAGCCGGGAGCCTTTGCCGACGTGACGGTGATTGACCCCTCCCGCATCCGTGACGTGGCCAGCTATAGCCTGCCACACCAGTTATCCGAGGGCGTTACCCATGTGCTGGTGAACGGGACGCCGGTACTGGAGCAGGGCCGGTTGACGGGACACCGCTCCGGTCGCTGGCTGGAGTGACCGGCAATAACGCGCTGCGGATGGAGTCGGCAAGCTGGCGCAGGATGAGGGGTTTCATCAAGACCTGCCGCACTCCTTCCATCAGCACATCCTGATCGGACAGGGTCTTCCCGAATCCGGTGCAGAGAATGACCGGGATATCTTTCCGGATCCGGTGTATCTCGCGGATCATTTCGAGACCGGTCATTCCGGGCATGATCTGGTCGCTGATGATCAGGTCAAACCCGCCGGGGTTCACCTTGAAAAGGGCCAGGGCATCGAAAGACCGGGACCGGGTTTCAACCTGATAGCCCAAGGCGGTCAGCATCTGGCTGACCATGGAGAGAATCCCGACCTCATCATCCACAAAGAGGATCCGTTCGGTGCCATGGGGAAGGGGATCGGGGGGAGTGGTGACGGGTTCGACGGCCTGATCGACCAGGGGGAGAACAACATGGAAGGCGGAGCCCTTGCCGACTTCACTCTCGACCGTGATGGCGCCCTGCAGCAAGGCGACGAGGCCATGCACCACGGCTAATCCCATGCCGGTGCCCTCGCCGCTGGTCTTGGTCGTGAAGAAGGGCTCGAAGATGCGATCCATGACGGACCGATCCATCCCGAGTCCGCTGTCGCGCACCACGATTTCGGCATAGGCGCCGTAGCGCAGGCGCGCCAGGGGGCCGCGCGTCTGGCTGTCAATCATGACCTGGTTGATGCCGACATCCAGGACTCCGCCCTTCTCCCGCATGGCGTGCAGGGCATTGGTGCAGAGATTCATCACGATCTGGTGGATCTGGGTCGGATCGGCCTTCACCATGTCGCGGTCCGTCGATATCGTGATATTCAGTTCGATCGTGGAGAGGATGGAGCCATGGA
>CAYOQM010000033.1:1797-16327 GCA_964406065.1 uncultured Verrucomicrobiota bacterium | reverse complement strand
TGGTTCGCCTACCCCTGGTGGTCCGGGAAAAAGGAGGCGCCGGATTACGCCGCGCATGTCGATATCCACAACAAGCCGGGATATGATCCCTGCGAGCTCTTCTTCGGATGGCCCCCTATTTCCGTCAGCCAGAACACCTCTCGCATCAAAGGTTCGCACGGCCGGACTGGCGGGGGAACTCCTGTTGCCTGGGCCTCCAGCATCCCGCTTGGAAAAACCCCGGCTTCCCTGCCGGAACTGGCTTGCCTCATCCAGCAGCATCTGGAGACGCTCCCGTGAAAACCATCCGCCAGACACTTGCCGTCCCTTTTGCCTTTCCGGTCCACTTCGGCAGGGGATTTTTTGAGGCCGGCAACCCAATGTTGGCAAGAACCATCAACCGGCTTCACGAAAAGCGCCGGCATCGCGTCATGGTTTGCCTGGATCAAGGCGTCGCGAAAGCCTGGCCGGAACTTGCGGGTAAAATAGCCGGGTATTTCAAAATGCACCCCGAGGTGATCGAGCTTGCCGGCCCGATCGAGATCATGCCCGGCGGGGAACGGGCCAAGACCGGCCTGAATCTTGTTGTCAGGACCATCGGCCTGATGGCAAAACGTCATCTGGATCGCCAGAGTGTGGTCCTGATCATTGGCGGCGGCGGGATGCTGGACATGGTCGGTCTGGCCGCCTCGCTGGTGCATCGGGGGTTGCGTGTCCTCCGTATGCCGACCACGGGGGTCGGCCAGAACGATGTCGGCGTCGGAGTCAAGACCGGCATCGATTTGCACGGAAGCAAGAATTTCCTCGGCACCTTTGCCCCGCCATTCGCCGTTATCAACGATTTTGACTTTCTTGACCGGCTGTCTGATCGCGAGTGGATTGCCGGCATTGCCGAGGCATTCAAGGTGGCCATGATCAAGGACCGGCGCTTCTTCACCTTCCTGTGCGAGAAGGCCAAGCGCCTGCGAGCCCGTGACAGGATCGCCATGGAACGACTGGTCACCACGTGTGCCCGCCTGCATCTCGACCATATCCGCGAAGGGGGCGACCCCTTCGAGACCGGCAGCGCGCGGCCACTGGATTTCGGACATTGGTCGGCCCACCAGCTTGAAGTGCTTTCCCGCTACCGCCTGCGCCATGGCGAGGCTGTTGCCGTGGGAATCGCATTGGACTCCTATTACGCTTCGCGGACCGGCCTGATGCCGGATCGCGACTTTCTTGCGCTCATTGCCGGGCTCAAATCGGCAGGCCTGCCGGTCTGGCATCCCTTGCTCGAATCCCGCGACAAAAGAGGCCAGATGACCATCCTTGCCGGTCTGGCGCGTTTCCAGGAACATCTCGGCGGACCGTTGACCATTACCCTGCCCGCGCCGGTCGGACGCCGCACCGAGATCCACGCCATGGACCCCCTCGTCCTCCAGGAAGGCATTGCCCGACTGAAAACATTAAGTTGCATCGCCGGGGATGTCGGAAAATGATCCTGCGCGCAGAAAAGCCACTTCACTTGACCTACTGCCTGAATGTTCATCCGGGCGAACGCTGGGAGGAAAATTACGAGGCTATCCGCACCCATGTTCGCGCCATCAGGGACCGTGTTGCATCCGGCAATCCATTCGGGCTCGGGCTCCGGCTGTCCCGCCGTGCGGCGGACACTCTAAGCCAACCCGAATCCCTCGCAAACTTCAGGGATTTCATGCAGGACAACGCTCTTTATGCCTTCACCATCAACGGTTTTCCCTACGGCAATTTCCACGGGAAACCCGTCAAAACCGAGGTCTACCGCCCCGACTGGTCGACCCGCGAACGGCTAGACTATACGGTGGATCTGGCCCGCATCCTTGCCGGACTCCTGCCCGAGGGCGCCGAGGGCAGCATCAGCACCCTCCCTCTCGGCTATGGCCGGACTCCGGCGCTCTCGTCGCGCCCGGCTGATATCCTCAACCTTGCCGACTGTGCCTCCGCCCTTCATGCTCTTTACATTGAGACCGGAAGGGAAATCCACATCGGGCTGGAGCCTGAGCCCGATTGCCTCCTTGAAACCACCGGGGATGTCATCCGCTTCTTTGAGGGCCCCTTTCGCGAAACAGGCGTCGCCCGGGTTGCGTCGCGCTTGTGTTGCGACCGCCGGACGGCCGAAGCGATCCTGCGGCGTCATATCGGGGTCTGCTTTGACACCTGTCACCTGGCGATCCAATTTGAGAATCTGGCCGATAGTCTCACCCGCCTGACGCGCCATGGCATCCGCATTTCCAAAGTCCAACTCAGCGCCGCGCTGGAGGCGAGCCCCGATGAACCGACCCTTCGCCGCCTTAGTGACTTCCTGGATCCGGTCTATCTTCATCAGGTCAAAGTGCGTGATGCCCCATCGGGTACACGCCGGTCCTATCCCGATCTTTCCGATGCATTGAAAGGTGGCCCCGTTTCCGGTCTCTGGCGCATCCACTTCCATCTTCCCCTGTATTTTCAAGGTGATGGAGTGCTGAATTCCACCACGGCCGCCATGGATGTTGAATTCTGGCAGGCGTTGAAGTCGGCACCCGTGTCCCATTGGGAAATCGAGACCTACACCTTTCATGTACTGCCGCAAGCCATGCAGGCAGGCGGGATTGAGTCCAGCATCATCCGCGAGTACGACTGGGTTAAAAACAACGCCTTCGCAGGCCCGGCCTACCGGTAATACCCCAGTCCCGATTCGGAATCCGTGTACTTCGTTGCCGGGTCGGCAGGCCCGATGTCCCGGGACTCGACGGCGTCAGCAGTCGAAAGGGGGTAGCCCAGGGTTGACGAGTCAGTTCACAGGTGGTTTGTCGTCTGAGAATTGTGAAGACCCGACCCATCGGCTGAGTATTAGAATTTGGCGGCACTGCGTTTTCGGGTGAGGTTGTCAGGAAATAGCCCATGAAATATTACGCTCCCAGTTGTGCGGAAATGAAGGCGCAACCTTCATCATGAAAATACCGCGGACTGGCAACATCTGACCTTGACTCATCCCGCTTTACCCAGTATCCATAACACCTGATATTTCATGGAAACGGGCACAATTTGCGAATCTGAGAGCCAGTTGAAGAAAGGGTGATTTTCCCATGCTGATAATGAAGTTCAACAAGATGATCCGGAACAAGTTTGTGTGGTGGATCATTGCCGGCATTGTCATCATCACCTTCGTCGGTTGGTTCAGCCCCCGCGGTGGATGCGAAAATGAGGCACCCCCGGCTGGATCGGCAGGCTCTCTCGATGGAAAACCCGTGACGGATAATGAACTGCGGCAGGCCCGCCTCAACACCTATCTGGGATTGTGCCTCAGTGTCGGACGAGTCATCACCATCACGCCGCGGATCGACCGGGAACTGCGCGATCAGGCCTGGCAGCGCATCGCCGCGTTGCGCGCCGCCGCCGACCTGAAAATCACCGCCACCCCTGAAGAAATCCTTGTCATGCTTCAGCGGGATCCCCAGTTCCAGGAAAGCGGCGCGTTCAGCCGCCAGCGGTACCAGGCGTTTTGCCAGAATGTGCTGGGAACCCTCAACGCCACGGTCACCCAGTTCGAGCGCCATCTGGCCGAAAACATCATCCTTCAGAAACTCCACATGGTCACGTCCTCGGCCGTATGGATAAGCCCGGATGAATTGCAGATTCTGGCGGCCCGTTATGCCGATTCGTTCCGGATCGACTATGTTACCCTCGCCACCAACAGCATCCCGGCTGGAACCATCAAGCCGACCGACGCGGATCTGCGCGCCTTCTTTGCCCAGAACACCAACCTCTTCATCGTCCCCCCCAAGGTTTCGGTTCGCTATATTGCCCTCCCGGTCGGGCATTACCTGGCCAAGGCCGTGGAGAAGGTTGATACCAATGCCATAGAGGAATACTACATGGCCCATTCGGATGAATACATGTCGCTTGACACCAACGGCGTCAGGACTGCCCTCCCGATCGAACAGGTCACCCAGGTCATTTCAAACCGTATTCTCCATGAGGCCGCCGTCCAACTGGCGCGTGATGCCGCAAATGATTTAAGCGACAACCTGGTCCCGGATCGCGAGGGCAAAGCCCTGACCTTCGACGCCATGGCCGCCAAGGCAAATCAAGCGATCCACAGCTCCCCCCTCTTCGCCCGCGAAGCGCCCGTGCCGGGCATCGACGCCGGGCTCGCCTTCAATACCGCCGCCTTCCGCCTGCGCCCCGCCGCGGATGAATGTTTCAGCGACGCCATCGCCGGATCGAACCATGTCTACCTGATGACCCTGGCAACCAATACAGAGGCCTTCCTGCCTGATTTTGACGCCATCAAAGAGGAGGTTCGTCCCCATGCCGTCGCCAAGGCCACCCTGGACGCCGTGGAAAAGAAGGCCGGCGAGCTGCACGATTTCTTCCAGTCCGGTTTGAGCAACCGCAAGACCTTCACCGCCCTGGCCAAAGAGAAGGCCATGAATGTGAACACCACCGAGCTCTTCACCGCCTCCACGGCGCCCGACGCGCTCAGTTCTCCGGAAATCCTGCGCGACATCACCACCCGCCCTGCGGGGGAACTTTCGGATGTCCTGCCCGGCGCCAACAGCCTTGTCATTGCCTACGTGGTCGAACGCAAACCGGCCGGCGAGGAGGAACTTGCCACCATCCGGCAACAGGTTGCCATCAATGTCATGCGGCGGCGCGGACGCACCCTGTTCGGGGAGTGGCAGCGCTCGCTGGTGGCAGGCGGCAGGAAGCTGGATCACCAGCCGATCGAAGAGAAGGACGATCTGCCGTCCAACGACGAGTTGTAAGCCGACGCCCGCACAAGGACGGCGTCAGTCCTGCGGAAGGAGTATGTCTATTTTCCGTCCACAGCGGATACAGTGGCCAGCCACCATGCCGGCCAGTCTGGTTTCATACCCGCTCCGCTCGACCAGAACCGCGCCGCATCCCGGGCACAAGGTATTCTGCCCCTCGTGCAGGCTTACATTCCCGAGGTAGACATACGTGAGGCTCTGCCGGCAGAGTTCACGGGCCCGCAACAAGGTTGCCCGCGGCGTAGGCGGAAATTCCATCTTGTAATCGGGATGGTAGGCGCTGAGATGCAACGGCGTCAGCGGACCCAACTCCTTCCGGATCCACTCCGCCAGTTTTACAAGATTCCCGTCGTCATCATTGCATCCTGGAATGATTAGATGCGTGATCTCAACATGACAGCCGGCCGCGACGGCCTGTACGCAAAACCGCAGGACGGGTGCGAGCGATGCCTTGCAGTGCTCCCGGTAGAAGTGCTCGCTCATGCTCTTAACATCAATATTCAGTGCATCGGTCAGCGGCAACAGTTCCGCAGCGGGACGGGCTTCAACGTGTCCGTTGGTCACCAGTACGTTCTTCCCGCCCCCGGCCCTGACCAGGCGGCTGCAGTCGCGCACAAACTCGTAGCCCACCAGCGGCTCATTATAGGTGTAGGCGATCATCGAACATCCCGCCGCCCGCATCGCACCGATGATAGTCTCGGGGGAATAGCCCTTCGATGCATCCCTGAAGTCCTGCGAAATAGTCCAGTTCTGGCAGAACGAGCAGGAAAGGTTGCACCCCCATCCCCCAATGCTGTAGATGGATGAGCCGGGATGGAAATGATACAGCGGCTTCTTCTCCACAGGATCGACATGCATCGATGAAATCATCCCGTAGCCGGCCGCCGTCAGCCCGCCCCCGGTCATCACCCGGACCCGGCAACGACCCGCCCTCCCCTCCCGTATGTGGCAGTGGTGCGGGCATAACTCGCACGCCACCATCCCCTCCGGCAACGCATGCCAGAACTCGGCGGGCTTTTGTTGTCGGGCTTCGGAGTTCATTGCAGTCTCCACGTTTTTAGGGTACCACTTACCATTTGAAGGGACAACTGCGATGAAGACCACTCCAATGGGATGTTCCGGCCCGGGCCAGCGTCTGGCGTCGATGATCGATCACACGCTCCTGAAGCCCGACGCCACGAGCCGTGATATTGAAACACTTTGCGAGGAAGCCTGTCAGTACGGGTTTGCCGCCGTCTGCGTTAATCCGGTCATGCTGCCCATCGCCGTCCGGAACCTTGCCGGAACAAAGGTGATCCCCTGTACCGTCGCGGGATTTCCGCTCGGTGCCACCACGCCCGCCGCCAAGGCCTTTGAGGCGAGAGAGGCCGCCCGGGCAGGCGCCCTGGAAGTCGATATGGTCTTGGCCATCGGCGCCCTCAAACAGAAGGACTACGCCCATGCACTGGCGGACATGAAGGCCGTGGTTCAGGCGGTCGGCCCGGAGTGCGGGATCAAGGTTATCCTGGAAACCTGTCTCTTGACGGACGAGGATAAAATCACCGCCTGCAAGTTGGCGCTGGAGGCAGGCGTCCGTTTCGTTAAGACTTCCACGGGACTCAGCACCGGCGGCGCGACTCTTCACGATGTGGCGCTGATGAGGGCGACAGTCGGGCAACAGGCCGGGGTCAAGGCCAGCGGAGGCATCCGCAACCGCGCGGAGGCCGAAGCCATGGTGGCGGCCGGCGCCAACCGGATTGGAACCAGTGCCGGCATTGCCATTGTCACCACGCCATGAAGACGTATCTCATTGTCCTGGACTCGGTCGGTATCGGCGCGGCGCCGGATGCCGACGACTATGGCGACACCGGCGCCAATACCCTGGCTCATATCGGGCAACACCAGGGCCGATTGAACCTGCCAACCCTCGAGTCACTGGGATTGGGCAATATTCCCGGCCTCCTGCCCGGGGGTCTGCCCATCCCCGGCGTGGCCGCCGTGGCGTTGCCCCAGGGCGGCTTCGGCGCGATGCAGGAGCGATCGCGGGGCAAGGACACCACCACGGGGCACTGGGAAATGGCCGGACTTCTCATGGAAAAGGGCTTTCATGTCTTCCCTACGGCCGCCCCGTCGTTCCCTGAGCCTTTGATCCATGAATTTGAACACCGCACGGGCCGCCCCGCCATCGGGAACAAGGCGGCCAGCGGTCTGGCCATCATCGATGAACTGGGCCCCCGCCAGATGAAGGAGGGCGCCTGGATCGTCTATACCAGCGCCGACTCGGTCTTTCAGATCGCGGCCCATGAAGGCGTGATCCCCCTTCCGGAATTGTATGAGGGGTGCCGCATTGCCCGTGAACTCTGCGACCCCTATCTCGTGGGACGGGTCATCGCCCGGCCGTATGTGGGAACACCGGGCGCCTTCAAGCGAACGGAAAACCGGCGCGACTTCTCCTATCCGCCCCCCAAACCCACCCTGCTGGACCGCCTGTCCTCCAGCGGCATCCCTGTCATCACAGTCGGAAAACTGGATGACATCTTTGCAGGGCGCGGGATCCGGGAATCCTTCCATGTGGAAAACAATCCCGACGCCGAAGCCGCCCTGCTGCAAGTGGCTTCACGTCCCGAGTCCTTCTTCTGCTTTGCCAACCTGATTGACTTTGACATGCTTTACGGGCATCGCCGGGACCCTGCGGGGTATGCCACCGCGCTGGAGAGAGCCGACCGATTCCTGTCCATGTTCCTTCCCAGGATGAACCCCGGTGATCTCGTGATCCTCACCGCCGACCACGGCAACGATCCCACCTTCAAGGGGTCGGATCACACCCGCGAGTTCGTCCCCCTACTGACCTGGGGCGCGGGACAGACCGGCAAGGCGCTCGGGATCCGGAATGGATTCTATGACGTGGCTCAGACGGTGGCCGCCTTTTTCAAGATTGGCCCCATGCCGCGGGGCGTGAGTTTTCTTTGATCCTGCCCGCGCGCCATGATAGATTCGAGTTGTGGCCGATATCATCATCACCTGCAACCAGTGTGGCAACACCATCACGGTTTCGGAATTTGTAACCGCCGAATCCCTGACCTGCATTAAATGCAAGGCGAAGGTGCTGATCCCTCCCCAACGCACAACGCCCGCAGCAGGGGTGCCCAAATTGCGCCTTGCCGCCCAGGTCCCTGTTGCCGATCCCGCGGGACAACCCGGGGCCCCCGGGAGTCCCATGGACCCTGATGTTCGACAGCACCTGCCCAAAATGCTCACCCGGTCCCGCCAGCGCAAAGTGACCCAGTTTCAGGTCAGGACACTCCCCTGGCTGCTGTTCTTCCTGCTTGCCGCCGCACTCGCCTGTCTCCGCTATTGGCCCCAGATTCTCGCCCCGGATCTCCTCCAGACGACCATCCTGGCCGGGATATGGACGCTGCTGTTCCTGCATCTCTCGGTGGCCTGTTATGCCTTCAGCGATGAAGCCTTCTATGGCGTTCTCTGCCTGATCATTCCGGGCTATACGATCTATTACCTGTTTTTTCAGTCAGACAAAATGTTCCTGCGCGCCGTGGTGGGCTCCTTGCTGATTGCCTTCGGGTGGGATGCCGTCCTGGCCTCCCGGGAGCTCTGGGCGGAAGTTTACACGACGATTTCGATCTGGATTGCCACGACGGACACCATCAAGAAATAGGCCGGTTCGCCGCGACGCGCATCCGGGAGGACGCCAGGGCCGTATCGATCAGGCCCGCCAGATAGACCACCGCACATATTGCCAACGGCAGGGCGATTTCTCCCGCGCCGGGCGCCTCCCCGGTGGCCCCCTTGAAATTGACGGCGAATTCATAATAGGCCTTTAATACCGCCAGCACCTTCATCGTGAACCACAAGAACCCCGCCATGAAGACCAGCATAAACGCACCGCCCACCACCCACCGTCGCTGCATCAGTTGCCCGGCGCCGGGACAGACCAGGGCTGACAGCAGCATCGGGGAGACCGGGGGCTTGCGAACGCCTTCGGGAGACCGCGGCACGGGCGGGGGCTGGAGCATGACACTCATGAGCGGATCAACTCACTGCGGATATTGGTGAGAATTTCGTAAGGGATGGTCTGGCACCAGCCGGCAAGCTCATCCGCCCCGAGTGACTCACACCCCTGCGTGCCAATCACAACAGCTTCGTCCCCGGCGTTGACCCCGCCTTGGGGCCCCACATCCACCACGGTGAAGTTCATCGTCACTCGCCCCACGACTTTCACACGGCACCCACCGACCAGCACATACCCCCGATTGCTCATCAGGCGGGGGAAGCCGTCCGAATACCCGATGTCAAGGGTGGCCAGCCAGGTTGGACCGGGCGTGACATACGTGCTGTTGTAACTTACCGGGAACCCGGCCGGCACCTGTTTGACCTGCAGCACACGCGTCTTCCACTGGAGACAGGGCCGGGTTTGCACGCGTGCCCCTTTGCCCTGCAGGCCATACCCGTAACTGGCGATGCCCACCCGGACGCCATCAAAGTCGACTTCCGGATGCGCCAGGTAGGCGGCGCTATTGGCCACATGCCTGAAGAGCGGCTTCATTCCCCTGGCCCGGCATCCTTCGACGACCTGGTGGAACCGCTCAATCTGAAGCGCGACAAAACCGTTTCCGGATTCGTCGGCAGAGGCAAAATGCATGCAGATGCCTCCGATGTCGAGGCCGCCTTCGCTTTGCAGGCGGTCCAGCCGCTCAGCCGCCCCCTCCCAGGGAAACCCCAACCGCCCCATGCCGGTGTCGATCTTGACGTGACACAACAGCCGACCGCCTTCCTTCGACGCCGCGGCCGACAGTTCACGCGCCTGCTTCTCGCAAAACAGCACAGGGATAATCCGTTGCCGGGTAATGTCCGGCAGATCCGATGGCCTGACCGCACCCAGCAGCAGGATATTGGCACCGGACTGGGCTCCCCGCAACATGACCGCCTCAGCCAGGCGTGACACGAGAAACCAACGCACTCCGCATCCCACTGCCGTTGCCGCCACCGGCGCCATGCCGTGTCCGTAGGCGTTGGCCTTGATCACCTGGATGATCTCGGCCGTCCCGCCCATCGCCGCCTTTATTTCCAAAAGATTCCGCCTGAGAATATCGCAATCCAGCTCAGTCCAGGCGTTCGGTTGGCAGCTCACACTCAGTCCTCTTTCCTCGCAGGCTCTTGCACGGAGGCCCTTCTCAAGCGGGCATCGGACCGCCCGGTTGAATTGGGGCGGGATTGACACGGTTCACCCTCAACGGATAGCGCAGTTTCAGATCGCCGTCGAGCAGGATCTCGATCCAGTAAACGCCTTCCTTCTCCAACTTCAAGTTCATGAAGAATTCCACATTGGTGACCGTCGATTCGGCGTTAGCCATTTGGAGGGTGATCGCCTGACCTTCCGCAACAACCACCCCGTTGTCCGGCCCGACGATCCGGGTTTTCTCCGTGAACACGCCCTGCCCGCTGCACCACCGGTTAACCAGGCAAACCCTGTGAAAGACTGCGGGAAACTGGGGCATACCAATGACGTCGAAAAGCCCGATCAGGATAAACTTCCCGCTCCGCTCCTGTCGAACATCGTCGCACAATACACTCATCTGAAGATCAGGCATCATCATGGTATCACCCCTTTCACCGTTCCGCCCCATTGCTGGAGTCGGGACGCGACAAACCGGACCATGGCCGCATGTTCCTCCCGGCCATTCCCGGACACCTTGAACGACTCGCCGAACTCGAAGTGGATGGTCCGCTCCGGATGGACCTTTCCCATGTCCTTGATCCACTTCCCGTTGGCCATGAAGTCGGTCTTCAGGGCCAGGGGAACCACCGGAACACCGGTCCGCACCGCCAGTTTTACCCCCAGGCTATTAAAACCCTCGATGTCGAATTCAACCGATCGGGTAGCCTGGGGGAATATCACAACCGACACCCCCTGCTGAATCAGTTCACTTCCCTGGCTGAGCACCCGCTTGAGATCCTCGCGGGGATTGTCTCGCCCTACCGCAATGTGCTTCACGGAACACATGATCGGGCCGAACACGGGGTGAACCGTCAGGCTTTTCTTGACCACAAAGGCGACATCCTTGAATGGCAGGATCAGGCCTGGCAGGATGATTGTCTCCAGTGAACTCATGTGATTGCCGATAATCACGACAGGCCCTGAGGTGGCGGCAAGGCGCGCCAGACCCGACACCTCAAAGCGCCCGCCTGCGGACTCCGTCACATCAAGCGATTTCCATGACCGGGTCAGGTACCCGTCACGGTCAAAAACCCCTTTCCGGATCATCTTTCTGGCCACCGCATAAACCCTCAGGATCCGGGCATGAAAATAAGCCGCCCGCAACCCTTCCAGCGGCCCCCAGTTCCGTGCCGGTGGCCCGTCAGCGGTCCGGTACTCCCTCGTTTCCCGCAGCCGGCGTTCGAAGGCCAGTGTTTCCTCAAGATTGTAACGATTCATCATCCCTGTCTTTCCGCCTGACGGCCTATATGGCGGACCATTCGTAGGCCAACGCACAAAGCCCGTAGATTGCCGCGGTCTCCACCCTCAACACTCGCCCCCCGTAACTGACGGGAATGGCGCCGGCCTCCCGGGCCCGTTCCGCTTCACGGGGCGTAAAATCGCCCTCGGGTCCTATCAACAGCCCGATCGAACGAGGCTTGCGGCCACGCAGTTCTCCCAGGTACTGGCGAAGGGGAACCGCACCCTCCTCCAACGAGGCAATCAATAACACCTCAACAGGCAATTTTCCCGCCAGAACGGCGGTTAAAGGCTGCACCGGTTGCACGACGGGGATCCAGGCCGTCCGGCATTGCTTTGCGGCTTCCACGGCAATCCGTTGCCAGCGTCCGGCGCGCTTGTCCGCCCGATCCTCCTCCAGCTTCACCACCCCCCGGTCGGTCATAACCGGCAGGATGGACCACACTCCGATTTCGGTGGCTTTCTGGATGATCCAATCCATCTTCTGGGCCTTAGGCACCGCCTGGATCAGGGTCAGCAACACCTCATCGCCGGGACGGCAGGCTCGATCCAGGATGCGAACGGTGACACCCTGCGGGCCCATCGAGGTGATTTCCGCAGCCGCCTCGCCCCCGATGCCGTTTGACACCACGACCCGATCCGCCAACCCGCTGCGCAACACATCGGTCAGGTGATGGGAATCTTCGCGACTCAGCACCACCGTCGGATGTTCCCATTGGGAAGGATCAACAAAACAGCGCGGTGTCATACATCCTCTTTTCCATCCCCGTCAGGACTATTCCTGCGGGGATTCCTTCATCCCGACTTGGAGTCCTTCGTCTTGGCAATCTCCTGTTTGGCTTTGAAGAATCCGTTGGCCTGGTCACGCAGTTTTCCGCTCATCGGATGATTCTCGTCCTTACAGGACTCTCCAAAGTCCTTGAGCATCTTCTTCTGCTTGGAATCCAGGCGGGTCGGGACTTCCACCACCACGCGCATATGCAGGTCGCCTTGGCCATGGCCATCGAGACTGGGCGCACCCTTCCCCCGCAGGCGGTAAATCCGGCCGGTTTCTGTGCCCGCCTCGATCTTGAGTGCCGCAAAGCCGTCCAGGGTGGGCACGCTCACCTCGCCACCGATTGCGGCAATATGCATGGGTACAGGAAATTCGCACAACAGTTCCGTTCCCTCGCGCTGGAAAAGGGCACTCGGTTTGACATGCAGCAGGACATAAAGATCCCCCGCGGGTCCACCGCGCACGCCCCCTTCGCCCTGCCCGGCAAGCCGCAGGCGCGAGCCGGTCTCAACCCCGGGGCGGATCGGCAGTGTCAACCGTTTCCGATTCTTCTGGCGCCCGGCCCCCTTGCATTCCCGGCACGGCTTGGTAATCATGCGTCCGCTGCCAGAGCACACCGGACAGGTCTGGCGGACCTGGAAGAACCCGCTCGACGAAATCACGGCCCCGCGGCCCCCGCAATGCCGGCAGCTTTCCTCGACCGCACCGGGTTCGCTGCCCATTCCTTTGCAGGCCGCGCACTGTTCCGCGACAGTCAGCGTGATCTCCCGCCTCGACCCGAACATGGCCTCTTCGAAATCGATCTCCAGGTCAAAGCGCAGGTCCGCGCCCTGCTGAGGCCCGGTTCGCGATGTGCGACGCCCCCCCCCGAACAAGTCCTCGAAAACCCCGCCGCTACCGTCGCCGAACAGGCTTCCGAAAAGATCCTGCAGATCGGACACATGTGTGAAGTCGCGGGAGAAGTTGAACCCATCGGGACCAAAGGCGGATTTCAAGCCCTCGTGGCCGTACTGGTCGTACTGGCGCCGCTTGTCCGCGTCGCTCAGCACTTCATACGCCTCGCTGACTTCTTTGAACATGGCTTCCGCGCCTTTGTCGCCCTGATTACGGTCGGGGTGGTATTGCATGGCCAGCCGACGGTAGGCCTTCTTGACTTCGTCAGCGGAGGCCGATCGGGGCACTCCCAGCACATCGTAATAATCACGTTTTGCGGTCACAGGTAATCCTTGCGTTTGGGTGAGTCATGAGGGGTGAAGCAGAAGCTATCCATTCCGGTAATACCGGAATGCCAAAAGGAAGAGAACCGCCGGGATCATCCCGAAGGAGTCGTCGCGCCCGACTGTTGCCCTACCGCGCGCTTCAGATCCTCCTTCAAATACGCGAGGACATCCTTGAATTTCACGATGTTGTCCGGCGCCGCATCGATCAACGCCTCGTGCGCCGTGATCATTGCCTGGGTCATCTGCCGCTTGTCATCGGAAACAGGCAGGGCGCGTCCTGTCATAGAAACCGCTTCGGGGGTCTGTTCCTCAATGGTCACCAGATGAACCAAGCCCAGCATTTTGAGCAGGAAATGGTTCTTTTCACTCAACCCCCTCATGACAATCGCGCCGTTGCTTTTCTTGATGACCGTGGAAAGACCTGCAAGTATCCCCATAAAGGTGCTGTCCATTCCCACACATTCCTTCATCTCAACAATGATCCGGGAACAGCCTTGATCAATCGCCAGCGTCCCGAACTGCTTCAAGGCAGGTCCCACCTTGAATGTTGCCCGACCATGGACGCGTACATAGGCGTCGTTGTCCAAAATGCCAACCTCAACTTTGTCAGCCAATATATCCATATGAATGTGTCCCGATAAGAATAAGGCTAGCACCCCACGCCCCTGCTGTCAACGGGGCTTGCTCCCCAATGATTGGACCATGACTTGTCAGTGATGCAGCGGCTTGACCCTTCTTCACATTGCTTGACTTTTCAGTAATAGTGGATTAAAAGAAATCACAATAAATCAAGGGGATCATGTTATGTTTGTGACTAGAAAAATGGACTACGGTTTGCGAATCCTCCTGATTTTGGGATGCCGACCGAACGAGCGCATGACCAGCGAAGCCTTGGCAGAGGCCATTGATGTCCCGCGACAATTCACCCTCAAGATCGCCCAAACCCTGACCAAGGCCGGACTGATCAAGGCACAACGGGGCGTCGGCGGTGGCATTCAACTTGCCCGTGAGCCCAAATCGATCACGCTGCTCGATGTCTACAGCCTGTCCGACACCCCGAGGGCCCTCAACGAATGCCTCCTGAATCCCTCTGCCTGCAAGCGTACGAACTACTGCGCCCCACACCATGAGCTCAGGAAGATCCAGGAACGACTGGATGAGGCGCTTAAAAAGATTACCCTTGCCACGCTGATTCGTAATCAGTCGATCCTGGATGCCTCCCGGACGGCCTCAGCGTAGGGCAGCAAAGGCGTTACCGGCCTGTTGAATCAGGCATGGATCATGCTTTGAAAATGTGGCTATGATTTCACCGTTTTCACTCCGGGCATGTTTG
>CAYOQM010000033.1:0-1787 GCA_964406065.1 uncultured Verrucomicrobiota bacterium | reverse complement strand
TTGACAACACCCACCCTGATCATGTTTATTTTCCTGCTCGCTGCGGCAAAGGTCAGCCTTTGCCCTGCCGCCAACACCAGACCGTCTTCAGGCGCTAATGCGTCCACAACGCCAGATCCTCAACTTCAGGAACCCTTGCACGCCAGAGGCGTCCCTGTTCCCTCTCGCGCCCAGCAGGAGAAAATACAACAGTTGCCCAAGATCGCCCGGGTCAGACTCAACGCCCTGGGGATCCAACGCGTCACGGCTGCGCACCGGCACAGCGGAGGCAAATCCCTACTGGAACCGGGCGCAACCCCCGCACCGTTCGGCAAGGAAATCGTCCTCTCTACTGATCCCGCCGTCTCCACACCCCTTCTCACCAACACGATTTCATCCGCCCTACCTCAGACTGCGGCAATTTCCCCTTCCGGATATGCCGACAACAGTACACTCAACGCCTTCCCGCCGATCCGCAGCCAGGACAGCCAGGGTTCCTGCGCCGCCTTTTCCACAACCTACTACCAAATGACCCACATGACGGCACTCGCCCGCGACTGGGATGCCCGGAACGGAAGCGACGCCTTCCACTTCTCGCCAAAATGGACCTACAATATGATCAACGGCGGCAGCGACAACGGCTCCTTTATTGACGAAAATCTCTCCATAATGCGCGATCACGGCGGGGCCCGATGGTCCGACTTCCCCTACACCGGATATTCGTATGATTTCCTCGCCTGGTGCATGACCCCCACCGTCTGGAGCAATGCCATTTCCTTCCGCATGAATGACTTCAGCACCGTCCCCGGCCTCTACGACGACACCAACCTGACCACCTTGAAAACCATTCTGGACAACGGGTATGTCGTGACATTTGACACCTATTCCCCATGGACCTATCAGGGTTGGGTCAAGGGAAGCGTGGGCAATAACCCCGACACCACGAACGATGATGCCTATGTCGGGCAGGCCATCTGCAAGTATGTCCGCGCCCTCGACTGGGGACATGCCATGACCATTGTCGGCTACAATGACAACCTCTGGTGCGACTTGAACGGAAACAGACGGGTCGACCCCGGCGAGAAAGGCGCCCTTAAAATTGCCAATTCATGGGGCCCCTCATGGGGCAACAACGGATTCGCCTGGTTCGCCTACGACGCCTTGAAAACCGATAGTGCCGTGACCGGCTGGAACCCCTCCGACAAGGTTTACGGGTTTGGATACAACGACAACCCCGACAACTGTATTGCCTATGTCATCACCCCCCGCACGAATTACACCCCGCGGTTTCTGGCTAGATTCACGATCAACCACGCCCAGCGCGGACAGATTATAATGTCGGTCGGAAAGGACACCCCGTCCGTCACCAACAATCCCTCCAGCACCTGGACAGCCGCAGGACTGAACAACAGCGGCGGCTCGTTTGCCTTCAACGGAACCTCCAGTGCCTGCGACGGCACCTTCTTCCTCGACCTGTCGGATCTCGTCACCGACCCCTATTTGTCAAAGCGGTATTTCGTGGGCATGACCTCCTCCAGCGGCACCGGACAACTCAAGTCGTATTCACTTCTGGACACTCTCACGGGGGAAACCATCACCGTATCACCCTCCAACACCCCCTCCGCCCTCAACCCCAGCACAGGCATTGTCAGAGCAGGAACGGCGTGGGGTTGGGCCGACATGGGAAGCTCCGCCTCGGGATCATCGAATTGCATCGCCATGAGCACGACCGCCGTGACCATTAGGGACAGTTCCGAATGGCGCTTAGTTAAGGCCTAAAACTTGTTGCGACAATGCTTTACGACGCT
>CAYOQM010000032.1:4357-16328 GCA_964406065.1 uncultured Verrucomicrobiota bacterium | reverse complement strand
CTTTTTTCTAACTGGGAACTCAAGGTCGCAGAGGCCCCCCAAAGTTTAAGTGTGGAATCTACAAGCCACTCCGCAGCTTTCTCCGGGGTAGGCGCCCAATATTCCTGCGGATTCTGTACCCGATCCTCCACCCGGTAAAGGTTGCAAGGACTAGCCTCCGCCACAACCTCTAACCGCTCGGTAATGCCTAGGGTATTGGGCGGGGAGTAATGAATTACATATCGGGGCCTACTTTCACAGTTTCGGCCTGTGTAGAAGATCCTAGGCTCTGGGCCGTAGTCGATATTAGCTAAATTTTCCACCGCCTGGGCCACCGCCTCAGACGGATTCTCAGCCTCCTCTACGCTCCAGGACTGTGTAGAGCCGTCGGTTGTCGGGGTGGTAAGGGTTACAAAATAGCGCATCTCCGTTCCTCCAAAGATTCGTGGTCTGGCCCTAAGGCCACCCCCACCGAAGCGTGGCAAGGCCCCAGGCCGAGGGAATACCCAGGGCCTGGGGCGGTGACGGAACTTAGAATGGCACGTTGTCGGAGAGGTTGGTGACGGAGCTAACCGTAAGGCCCTTACCCCCTTCTACCCAGCCCCAGACGGCGCAGGTCTCGGCGCTCAGGCCGGTGAACAGGTTAGCGTCCATGGTGGCCTCAAAGACCCGACCATCGGCCCGCGTAAAGGGCGTGGTAGCCTGGTCTCCGCCTTCGCTAAAGGTCACCTTACCTAGATCGAAGGTACCTTTCCAATCTGCGGCTTCCTCCCGGGCCGGGGCCTGAGGTTGGGCATCGGCATCCTTCTTGCCAGGGAGTTCGGCGAAGCCCTTGTAAGCGGCTTGCCAATCCTCGATCACAGCCCGGGAGAGGTTGTTCCGAGTCACAAACAAGGTGGATAACTCGGTCCCCGTCAACTTGACCCGACGGCCATTCTTGCGGTTCACCTCAACGGCCTCCTCTAACCCCGGATCACCCTGGAGTAAAGGCAAGGCCCGGGCCACCGGCCCCAGGTAGGGCTGCTGGCCCTTGGGTGGGTTAACGCCGTAGAAGGTGAACGCTCCAACGCAGTAGGCATGGGTCGCGGCATTGACACCCCCGGCCTTAATTACCTTGGCTAAAGGCTTGGCAAAATCACGGCGGAGGTTGGTGACTTCCTCCCCAAAGGCCCCACCAAAGCCACCCGAGGCCCGTAGACCAAAGGGAGTGCCGTGGAGGAGATGGTTATGGGCATCGACAAACCCAACCAGGTAGCGGGTAACCAGCTTGGCATCGTCCCGCTCTGCGTGAGGAGTCCGGGTGCCGTCGGGGTTAAAGGCCACCCCTGCACACCGCCGAGACCCGTCCAGGCCCGGGAGGTAGACCTCCAGCCCAGACTTATAGACGATCACCAGCCGAGGCGATACCGCCAGGAACCCCTGCTCAGTACTGCCACCCTCAAAGGTATGCTCATGGGCCTTCCAGATAACACCGTCTGGGGTAAACCCAGCCAGTTCCGCCTCCTCAGCGGGAATAAAAATGCCGTAGTTGGGGGCGCTGGACCGCTTTTCAAACCCTTTCTTAGGGTTGAGTACCTGGCAGAATGGGAGCCGATCAGCGGCTCCGCCCAGGGTTTCAGCTTCGGCTTGGATTTCAGAGTAAAAGTCGTTGATCGTTTCCATGATCTGTCTCCGGGTAAGGTTTGCGGAATTAAGTGGCACATAAAAACAAACTCCTCTGCGTGTTGTTCTGGATGCGCAGCCCCCAGGGAATTAGCGTTGCTGTAGCCGTTGGTGTAGGCGGATGTTGGAGTCGCGGTGTTCGGGTTTGTATTTCCGATCAACCACCTGGCCTATTTCTTGCTCCAAAGCTTGGGTCAGGTCGGTGCAAGTTTTACCATCTCCGTTGATAACTTCTATCAAGGTTTCCCCTGTTTCTGTTATCGTCACAACAATGCCGGTTTCTTTGGAAATCATAGCACAATACCTCTGTAAATAGGTTAGGAAAAATTAACGTTGGAGAAGGACATTTTTGACTTTTTTAGGCTTAAGAGTCAGGGTAGTTTCGAGGCCTTTCTTAACCTCGATAACATCCCAGTTCTTCTCTTTGGCAACCTTCAAAACACTTTGCCGCGAATACTCCCGGGTAAGGGTTTGGAGGTCCAGTTCGGTGAAGTGGTGTCGGGAATCAAACTCCGACACAATGGCCTGGTAATGACCGGTGGTAGGGTCGAGTAAAAAGCCAAGATCGTTAGCGTTGCGCCCTACCTGAGAGCGGTTTATGCGGATTTCACAAGGAAGAGAATAGTTGGGGTCACTGGGCTCTAATTGGCTCCGGTCATCACCTAGGTATCCGAACAAAGGTAACCGGGCCGGGGAGTACTCCGCCTCCCAACCAAAGGCTTCTTTAAGGGCGGCGATCAGAACCTCAGGGTTAGAAAATAGGGTTTTTACGGTGGTGAAGTGAGACATGGCCGACTCAAATTTGTTTACCGTTTTAATATAACGTATACGGACTAGAAAAGTAAAGGGGTAAAACGGGGAAATTTATTAAGTTTCTATAAACTTCTCCCAAGGTGATCACCCCAGCATAAAAGCGGCGATTTTGCGGTGGCCGGTGGAGGAGGAAGCCTTGATTTGATCAATGTCTCCAGCCAATTTATTCCGAAGTTCTCCGATAGCCCGGGCCAGTTCATCGTGCTGGCCGGTCTGCGCCGCCTGCGTAGCCGAGGAAATATCAGCGACCAGTCCGGCTAAGTCCTGGTTAAAATCCAGCTTGCGCTGGAGGATTTCTATGGTTTCGCTCATCTTCCGGGCCGACCTGGGGTTAAGGCCCTTGGCATCTATCCCGGAACACCGCTCGAGTTGCTCGGCGATCAAGGCATAGATAGAATCCGTGGCCTGGGCCGTTGCATCCGTTATCGCGGATTGAATCCGGGATTTATATTGCTCCTGGAGTTCGGCCAGGGCTTGTAGCTCAGAACTAGCCAAGAATTCGGCGGCAAGGGCATTGTCTTGGGCGGCCTGCTCAGTAAAGGAAGGAATTCGGTAGGGGCCGTCGATGGTTACCCCGAAGCCGTCCTGCGCCTGGGCCAGGGTCGGGAACGCAGACGCTAGGCGATCTAATACCGTGGCGGCATCGTTGGGGGTGAGGCCAGCGGCAGCCAGCACCGCCCCGACCCGTTGGAGGTAGGCGTGGAATTCGCCGTCGTAGATGGTAGCCAGCTCCTCCCGAAGTTCGGTGGCCAGGGCCTGCATCGCGGCAATCCGCTCAGCAACGGCGGGGAGGTCTTGCTCGCGGCAGAACCAAAGGCCTCCGCCATAGGTTAGGTAGGTGTCCTGGAGGGCTTCCTTGGCGGATTTCAAGGACGTTCCACGCTTGGCTAGGCCCCGGAATACATCCACGCTTGGGCAAGTGGCTCCGGCCTGGGTAAGCGTCGAGATAAGTTCCGAGGAAAGGTTGAGGGTATCCCAGGATACCTGAGCCCGGGCGCGGCCTACGTTGACGGTGATCGCCAGGGTATAGACGCTCTGAGTGCGGAGCGTGGCGAGTAATTTGTTGGCGGCCTGGGTCTTGGGGCCTTGGGGGTTGGAGTTCTCGGCCTGCCGTTGGCTAACGGCCTGGGCTATTAAGCCGGAGTAATCAGGGGTAGGAGCGTCGACCAGCATAGTGAAACCCGATAGAATTTGTTTACCCTCTTAATATAACGTATACGTCCTAAGAAAGTAAACCCCGATCCGCAATTGCGGAAGGAATCTTAATAATTCACTTGCACTAGGGAAGGTTCCTGGGCTTCCTCCGGGTAGAACTCCAGGTATTTATGCTTGGCCCAGCCTCGTTTGTAGCCCAGCTTTTTGCCGAGGGACTTGAGTTGCTCGTAGGTTGGGGTAGGGTAGGCGGCGAGGAATTGGTGAAAGATCCAGCCCCTGGAGTAAAAATTAGTCTCAGCGACCTGCCACCAATAATCCAGGCGTCGTTCTAGCAGGTCTTGAGCTTCCAACTTAGTTAGCTTGGCGGTGAGGCTGGCCTTGGCCGGGGGCGGGAAAATATGGGCACAGGTTGGGCAGAACCTGAGCGAGGCGGAGACCATCGTGCCGCAGTCGGGGCATAGTTTCACCGGGGCCTCCCCAGGGCCATTATCTAGGGGAGCCTCGGTGAGGGAGAGCGAGATTTTATCGGTGGGTAGCCCATGCCTCCAGGTATTCCCGGCCTGATCTAGGATGATCGCCTCGACCTTGCCTGTAGCAGGCGACGGCCTCAGTACCCGGCCCACCTGCTGCAACCAAAGGCCTCGGGACTTGGTTGGGCGGAGCATTAACCCAACCTCTGCACTGGGCTCGTCGAAGCCTTCAGACAAGACCCCGACCGAGACCACTACCAGAGTTTCGCAGTTGCGGAGTCGCTGGTAGATAGCTTGACGTTCCTCGGGTGGAGTAGAACCGTCTACGGCCTCGGCCGGGATACCGGCCTGGTTGAAGGCCTTGGCAACGTGGGCGGAGTGTTCTAGGGATACGGTAAAGGCAATGGCACGACGGCCCGGGCATCGGTCCTGGTACTCCTCCACGGCCGCGGCAATCATCTCCGGCCTATCACAGGCAACGGCCAGGTCTGCCAGGTTAAAGTCCCCCTGGGTGGTGCGGGCCTGAGATAAATCAAGGGCATCTTTATCCCAGCCATAGACCACGGGAGGAACCAGGAACCCCCGCTCCACCAGGTCGGCGGATTGCAGAGTGCCGACCAAGGTATCAAACCGAGACTTGAGCGATTCGCTCCGCTTGGTGCGGAACGGCGTGGCGGTGAGGCCAAGGATTAAACTTTGTTGGTACTGGGTAAAGACCTGGTCGTATTGGGCAGCGGTAGCACCGTGGGCCTCGTCCAGGATTACCAGATCGGCATCAGGGTAAAGGCCACGGCGGTTCATGGTTTGGATAGTCGCCACCTGGACCTGCTGAGTAAGGTCTGGGGTATATCCGGCCTTGATCACCCCACAGGGGCAACCTACGGCCTCCAGCTTGGCGATAGTTTGGCCGATCAAGGGTTCTTGGCGGACGATAAACAATGCAGAGCGGCCCAGGGCATGGTATTGCTTGATCAACCCTGCGGCGATCACGGTTTTTCCTCCACCGGTAGGGAGGTACAGAAGAACTCTGGAATTACCCTCGGCAGCGGCGCGACGGGCTTCTAAAATTAGCTGGAATTGGTAATCTCGGAGTTTCATGGGTTATCCTTAAGAGGAATTTGTTTACGAGTGCGGGGGTGGTCCTGAGGGGCCAACCCCGTTTTTATTGCGCTACTTATCGGCCCAGGAACTTACCACTAGCTTGCCCCAGGACTCCTCCCGACCGTCCGGGCATCCATTACGGAGTACTCCGGCGAAGGCATCACCCACGGCATCGCGGACCTGGGTAATGGCCTCCTCCGCCATCGCGGAATTAACCAGGATGTCGACCTCGTCATGCACGTAGTTGATGACTTCAAGACCCCACTGCGGGTTAGCTTTGGCCAACTGGGACACCGCCAGGACTGCCCGCTTCATAGCGGTAGCTTCGATCCGGCTCCAGGTGGAGGCGATGGCCTCGTTGCGGGCAACCTCGAATTTGCCGTAATCATCCGGCATCATGGGCAGGGTAAGGCGGAAGCCGTCGGAGGTGGCGTTGATCCCAAACAACCGACCCCCCAGGGCGATAGGCTTGGCGTTGATCCGGTTCACCCGCTTCGTGATAAAGCCTTCGATACCGCTAAATAGATTCCGGCAACCGGCAAGGGCCAGCTTGCAGTCATCCAGGCTTGGGGCCACCCCGGTCTCCTCCAGGATGGAGCCTTGGACCCGCTTCGGTCCTCCACCATTGAGCCAGGAATAAAAGGTGGTCTTGGCGATGTCCCGAAGGTTCTTGGCCTTGGCCTGGTCGGGGTTGCTCTTATCCTTGCGGGCCTCATTGATATATTCCCAGCTCCAGGGAAGGCCCTGGGCCTGGGCGATAAAGGCCGCAACCTGGCTGTGCGTGTCGATGCTAGGGTCTTGGAAAGCGGCAATGGCTAGGCTATCGTTGGCCTCGCTCGCAGCAATGCGGGCATGGGCCGCAGCCAGGTCGATCACCGCCATGACCTTACCCTCAGTCGGCCGGACAAAGCTCCTCACCGGAGTTAGGTCGTAGTCGCTCAGGACGGCGCGAGGGGCATTGACGACCTTCTGTAAGTTGTTGAATACGTTGCTAACCCTAGTTCCTCCAGAGCTAGAGCGCCCAGTACCGGTTAGGGATGTATAGATAGTCCGGATCCGACCTTCGCCCAAAGATTCGCTAGACCGTTGGAAATACTTAAGATCGTTGCGGAGCACGTTCAACGCTCGAAGCTGCTGGATTTGTAAGACCCCTGGCTTATCCTTGTTCGCCTGCAAGACCTCAGCATTAGAGCTTTCCAGGCCTAAGGCCTGAGTGACCTGAGGGTTAGACGTTGGGCTAACCGAGGGATAGAGCTTGTACCACGCCGCCTCTACTTCGGAATAAAGGGCCTCAATCTTGGCTAGTTCGGTGGCAACCCCAACGGCATCCACCGGCAACCCAGCCCGTTCAATCTCAATAAAGACCGGGATAATTTCATTCTCCAGCTTCCAGCCAGCGGTAAGGCCTTGGTGGTGCAATGGGTGGGCGGTGTCCAGGTAACGGTCATAGATGGCCTGGTACAGCGGTAACAGCGTGGCGGCGTCCTTGGCGGCGTAGTCAAGCATCGCCTGCTCCAGAGGTCGGCCCCAGTCCTCTTTCTGTTGACTCTTGTCCAGCGACTCGCCCAGGTACTCCCAGGCTAGGTTAGCCAAGGAATAGCCCCCAGTCAGCACCGGAGGCCGCTTGGGGGTGCGATCATCGTTGGGGTCGTGGCCGTAGTCCCCATAAAACACCTTGGCCCCAATCATGGTATCTACGACCCGAGTCGCCTGGAGGCCGTACTGATAGCGGAGGAACCGCAGATCAAAGCTTAAATTGTGCCCAAGGATTACGGTATCCGGGTTCTCCAGGATGGACTTGAGGGTAGCAAAGAATGGGGCCTGGGCCTTGGCAATGGCCTCCCGGTCATCGTAGCGGCCCCCCAGATCTACGACGTAGGTGCCGGAGTCGGTGGCCAGTTGAATTAGCCGTACCCGACCGGTGATCGGGTCTAGGGCAGTACCCTTAGGCCCTGGGGCGAAGGTTTCAATGTCCAGGCCCACCCGTGGGGCCAGCTCCAGGGCCGTTAGGTAGGCGGAGTAACTAGCATCCTCAGGGTTGAGCATTGTATACAGCTCACTCTTAGCCGCCACCGGAGTCGTTGGAGCACTTAGTAGGGTGCCGAGGGCTAGTTGATCAGGTGAGGAATACTGGGTTTTGGTCTTGGCCATGAGGTTCTCCGTTGAGGGTTCTGGGGTAATTTTTGGGGTCAAAATTTGGGGTAAAACGGCCTTACCCGAAACAGGGCTCAAACCCTTGTCCTGTATGGGTTTGGCGATTATTCCTAGTCCATATATATATTTAGAAGCACTAGGAATAATTTTTAGAGCCTCGATCAACTCCACCAAGACCTGAGGCAGACTACCTTGGCTTGCCATCTTGCGCAGGTCTTTGAGGATGTTGCTGACCCGGCTCTGGGATACCTTGCTTAGTTCCGCGATAGCGGATTGAGTCAGGGTAAGACCCTGGCTCGCCAGTGTCTGGATAGCAGCCAGGATTTTCTGCGCGGTGGCCTGGGAGCGAGGGGCAGCATCGGGGCTCAGCTCAGCGGCCTGGACAACCTTGATCGGGTACGGGACCGGGTAGCAGGCGGTGTGGTAATGATGCAGCTCCTCCCCAGGCCGTAGGTTGGCCCGGAGCCGTCCGTTGGTTTGAATCTGGTTGGTAACTACCTTCTGCCGGATATAGGCTCTAAGGCCCTCATCCGCCGATTCTAGGCCCACCCAGCACAGGGCCATACCTTCGGGTAGCCCTTCGGCTTCCTGCCGGTAGAAGACCGGTACAACCCCCGGTAAGGGTACCAGGCCGGTCTGGGTAGTGTACTCAGCGGTCACCGCGGCGAGGTTGGGCACCTGGACCCCGTCGGAGACCAGGCTAGAGGCCTTCTCCGCGACGTTGGAGCCGATGGTATCCACCCCGTGGGTAAGTTGGATGTCGGCAGCCTGGTAGACCTCAGGATTTTTCTGGTAGGAACTCTTGTAGGCAGCGACGGCCATGGGGCCTTGGTGCTGGGCTTTGATTGCCTCCAGGCAAGCCTTGAGCCTGCGGTTCTGATCGGCGGAGCGCTCCCGGTTCATCCGGCCCAGGTCGGTGATTACGGTGTGGGTAACCTTGGCCCCCACAGGCGGGGCCATCTCGACTACCAGGATTTCCTCCTCAGGAACCCCCAGGTACCGGGCCAGGTCGTGGGAGTTGGCCGTAGCCGAGAGCATGATCCGGGTATCGAACTGAGTGAATCGGGTAGCCAGATCATTCCAGGCGCTAACCACCAACTCCCCGAGGCCCGTTAGTCGAATGTCGCCCTTGGCTTTACCCTGGAGGATGTCCAGGGCCAGCAATACCGCATTGGCGGGACGAAGCTTGTCCAGGTTCTGGCTCAGGCGCTCCCGGTTAATTTCAAGGCCGCTCAGCCCGTCGGAAATCACCCCGTCGTAGAGGTTGGCAAAGACTTCGGCATTGGTATCAGCCAGTCCTTGGCGCAGCGCATCGGTATCAACCACCGGCGCATCCTCAGGAACCCTAGCCCGAATTTCGGCGTAACCAATCCCGTACCGGCCTAGGGTCTCAGGGGCCTTCATCCAGCCATCGCGCAGGGTGGTGTAGAAGAACGCCTCCCATTCCTTAGGCAAGCCCCCGACTGCCCCCTGGAGGTCGCACAGGGCACTATCAAAGGCCTCCCGGCTAAAGGTGCGTTCCTGAGTAAAGGCCCATTGATCAACCTCGTCGGCAATAGCGACGGTATTGGCATAGGAGAACCCGGGCTCCCCATGGGAGGGGCCGGGGCCGGGTTCGGGGAGCTGGAGGGGGTGAATCCTAAAGGCTTGCTCCTGGAGTACCTTCCGCCGACCGATCACCGCAGGGCACTTGCGCTCCTGCGGGCACCCCGCACAGGGCATACTCACCTCCGCCCCGGACGAAGTCGTTACCGTGGGGATTGTCACCCCCAGGTGCTGCGCCCGGTGGAATACCTCCGGAAACAAACACGTTGGTTTGGTGTTGGCTTCCTCGGGCTTCTGTGCTAGCTTGAACCGGATCCGTCCATCGGGGAGCTGGTCCTTGATTAGGCCATGATTCTTACTCGGCACCGCATCCAAGGTGAGCAGCTTTGGATCGGGAGGGTTGTACTTTTCGGTGGCAACAAAGGCGACGGCCTTGCCGTGGAATACGTCCTCGGTAGTGGTCGGGGGTACCTCCAACCATGCCGCCGTCTGAGGGATTTCCCCGATCAGCATGTTGGTAACCTGGGTGGTTTTGCCTGCCCCAGTCCCGGAGGAGACCAGGATATTCTTTATCCCTACCTCCATCGCGGTATGGAGGATCGGCACCAAGTTCTCCCGCTCGGTGTAGGCGATTTTTACCCCAGGTATAGTTAGCATCTCCCGGGTCAATGCCGGGGAAGTTACCAACTCCTCCCAGAGCCATGCCTCCCGAACGTCGTTGGGGTTTACCAGGGTTCCGGTAAAGCCAAAGTCCTCCGGCACAGGACTAAACCCCTGAGGAACTTTCTTGAGGAGGTAATCCAGGCCCAGCATCCGAGGCCCAGGCTTCGGCCCCCACACCGCCTCAAACCCTTGCTCGGTATACAGCCCCGAGGTCTGCTCCCAGGCCCTGGCTACTTCCTTGGGAACACCAGCGTTATAGGCCGCAAACATAATGTTCCGGTAGGTGTACCAGTCCTCCACAACCTCGGGGATATTAGGAATCAGGTTCAGCACCTTCGAGGCGGTATCGGCATCCACGCCCACCAGCAAACTTGCTTCACTGGCCTTAAGTGTCAGCTCCTCCAGCCTTGCCGCCGCCTCCAGCACCAGGCCCATCGGCACCGGCGAGGCCTCGGGATTGTATACAAAGAAATCCGCCTCGGTGTTGCCGTAGAAGGCATTGGTAATGCTCACCGTGGCCCGGTCGGTGCCCGGGATTTCCTGAAGAACCCGGAGAATTACCTGCTTAGCCAGGGCCGGATCTTCGACTACCACCGGCAACGGGATAATCAACCGGAACTTATCATGGATCCCATTCGGGGCGGCGGGCTCCGGCCTGCCGTGGCTTGGGGTGGTATAGCCCAGCACACAATGGGCTTTAACAAAGGGATGGACCAGGGCTTCCTCCAGGGTGAACTCCCCGGAGTAGGCATGGTTACCCTCCCAGATGACTTCGTTGTCGACATCAACAACGACCCAGCCCAGACACTCAAAGGCCCCGTCACTCCTCCAGGCCCTATTGAGTAGGGACATGTTAATCCCTTGGCCTTTAGAGATAATCCCCCGGACCTCCTCTAGAGTCGCTCCGACCTTGGGTCGCCAGCCTCGGGCGACTTTCTTCTTAGCCTCGCCCTGGGGTTTGTTGCGCAGCCCAGGGTTATAGCTGAAATTAAACTCCCAATTTACCCCGGGTATATTGACAGGGCGAGTACCCGTGGGTAAGATAAAAGCATCTTGATCCGCAACTGCGGAATTAAGTGATATACTACTTACGAAGTCAGTCATTGCTGACTCCTTTTGGTGCTACTAATTGGGGCAGTTTGAAAATCATGGTTGTGGATCCGCGATTTTTACTTGATTGAACTGGGCAGTAGGTGAAGTCCTTAGCTGGTAACTAGGTTCTTCACAAAGCATATAAAAACATTCAAAGGGCTGGGGTAAAACCCGGCCTTTTGCCTTTGTTTCTATACGTGGGTATAGGATACCCGATCAGCGATAAAAATCCAAGCTTCTTGATCTAAGCGTACCCTGAGCATTTTTACTTACTCCTTCTTGGCTCCAGTAACCTTGTTAACCATACCCGGGTTTTACCCCAGTCTCATTAACAGTCTCATGAGACTCAACGCTGGAATCCCTTAAAACTCGTTGTATACAGTCGGAGGGCTTTAACAAAAAAGCTGTATACATTAACCATTTAATTTTCAGCTCCTTTGGGGCCTAGATATTTTGTAATAATTCTTTACATTGGGGTTCCTTGGGTGAGTTTGGACTTGAGCAACTTCCACCAGCCCAGATCGGTGATGCCGACCATGGTGTGCTGGGCGCGGATACCGGCCTGGGGCCGACTGCCGTAGAGGAGACCTCGTTCCTTGCCTTGGCGGAGACTACGGGAGAGGCTCTGGATGCACACCCCAGGCAATGCCAAGGGCCAATCAGCCAGTTCAGATCCGGGGTGGAGGTTCTTGGCAACCAGCTCCACCAACTGGATCTGGCGCTTAGAAACCTTGGTGGCCTTCTCCAGCGGAGTAAAGGTTTTTTCTAGCTCCCGGACTACCATCGCGGTCGCTTCATGGGATAGGTCGGCGCAGATTGCCGCCACCCAGGTTGTTGCTTCGGACTCCTCCAGGCCCCAGGCCGTAAAGAAACTCCTCAGGCTAAACCGCCCCCGGTACCGGGGCTCGTGCTTAGCTTTGACCATCACCACGCGCTGGAGAACCTGGCCGTTACCTAGGACCGCCCCCTGGGGGTAGTCGTAGGTGATTTCTTTGGCCTGGGGCCGGGAGGTGGACTGGGTAATCTTGGCTCGGGGTGCGGTCATGACCATGGCAGAAACCTGAATAGTTGCTCGGTAAGCAAACAGTCAAAGGGTAAAACCTTAGGAAGGTCTGGGGTTAGGATGCCCCGAGGGTTGGTCCTGGACTAAATCAGTGGACTGGATGGGGGCTCGCTCTAGATTTTCTCCCCAGAGTGCCCTTAGACCCATCCGACAAACTTCCGCTTGGCTAACGCCTAATTGTTTGGCTGCAATCTCTACAGTTACGGCGTATTTATCCGTGTGTAAGTTAACTATACTACGAAACTTCGGAACTACCCTAGTGAGTAAGTTAAGA
>CAYOQM010000032.1:0-4257 GCA_964406065.1 uncultured Verrucomicrobiota bacterium | reverse complement strand
GTGTAAGTTAACTATACTACGAAACTTCGGAACTACCCTAGTGAGTAAGTTAAGAAGTCGAATCTTTATATTTGTCGCGGAAGTTTGGAACTGCGGTAGGGTAGGAGTTTGGATATGGGTTTATTCCGCCATGGCGGAAGGAAAGGGCCTTGAGTAAGGGGTTGGTAATTTCGGTAATAAATGGCAAGGGAGGGAGCGGCAAGACCACGACGGCTCTGGCCCTGGCTGCTTGCCTGGGGGAACGCCTGGGGAAGGTGCTGCTAGTCGATGCCGACCCCCAGGGGAGTGCGGCGTGGGTGGCCCAGGGGATGGCAGAGACCGGCCTCTTTGATCTGGCCCAAGAAACTAATCCTCAGGTCTTGGCGCAGCTCCGCCAGGTGGCAAGTTACTCCGCCCTGGTCGTGGATACGCCCCCGGCCCTGGCCGATAGCACCTTGACGCTGGTTGCCAAACTAAGCGACTTCCTGGTACTGCCTGCGAGCCCTTCGCCGTTGGACCTGCGGGAACTGACCCGGACGATCCAAGGCTTAATTCTCCCCACCCAGGTTCCTTACCGGGTGCTGCTGTGCCGGGTGGATACGCGACGGCGGATCGAAGCTATCCAGATTCAGTCTCAGCTCCGTAGTTCGGGAGTGCGGATCTTTGATACGGTGATAAGGTCTCGGGTAGCCTTGGAGCGATTCATCGTTGAGGGGGTGCCCTTGACTCAGTACCCAGGGGCTCGACCTTCGGCGGAGGAATACCGCAAAGTACTCGACCAGATCCAGGCCGATCTTACCCCCGGATAATTATTAGTTTCCCTTCTAAATATATATAAGGACTAGGAATAATGCTCAACGCCTTACAGGGCAAGGGTTACAGCTGATTTTTGAACTACCCCAGGGAGGGGCCATGGCGACTCGAAAAATTACCGATATTCTGGCCCAGGAACTAACCCCGGAGGAGCCCCCTGTTACCCCCGAGACTACTCCCAACGTAGAAGCCCCGGACGATGCTCCACCGCCAGGAACACCTAAGTATTTAACCCTAGAGCGCAAAGATACTCGCCTCCGCCCAGGCCAACTCGAGGAACTCGGCAAGATTACCCGCAAGCTCAACCGCCGTCGCAAAGGTGCCGGGGAGCGCATCACCGACAACACCTTGATCCGCCTCGGAGTGGACCTGGTCCTGGCCCGGGCCGGGGACTTGGCTGGCTGCACAGAGGAGGAACTTCGTCAGAGCCTGGGGCTGGAGGACTAGGGATAGTGGTAAGTAACCCAGAATATAAGACTAAGGCACTAGATATAGACTTATTTTTGGATTTTACTTGGTAAAATAGTACATAGTTTCCAACTAGGGTTTTACTATGTCCAGGCAACGTGTTTTCCGAAGTCGGTTGGAGTCACACCAAACTGAATTTATCGAGGTTGTGCTTCAGATTAGAGGGTCTTTATGCGCCACTAACTGGAGTATGTTTATTCACAACTTTTTCGACGTATTGGGCATTAAGCTCCCCATAGGTACCCTACAAAAGTTGGGGGCCTCGTATACCCTGAGTAATTCGCCTAATCCTGAGCTGATTTACCTTCTAACCCGGCCTAGGCTGTTTTGCTTCCCTAATAGGGAGGTGATCACCTTTGAGAGTATGTATGAGGTTTACTTCGGAGACCGTAGTCAAAACGGAGATTTACTATGAGAGTTATTTCCTCAGTACCAGACTTAAAAGACCCGCAGAATACTAATTTAGCCACCCACCCCAGAGACCAACAGAATAGTAAGTTACCTACCCATCCCGAGGCTCTATCTGCGCTATTTTTAGACCTTAAAGCTCAATTAGGTGCGGCGAGCTGGGTAGACTTTCACTGCACGTTCAAGGAAAAGACTGGGTTATCCCTCAGCTATACAACTTTGCAATCCATGGCCCCGCGATACCGCAAAGCTAACGCCCCACCGGTGGAGCTTTGTTACATGCTGGGCAAGTCCGGCCTATTCAAATTCCCTAACGGGGAGCCCGTGACCTTTGCCAGCTTCTACGAGGTTTATTTTGGAGACCGCCATGCTGACGGCACCTACCCAGGTTGAGGCTCAACACCCTCCCCTCCGAGTCCTGGACCCGGCCCTGGCCCCCACGGTGTGGATCGGCATTGACTATGCCGGGTTTGCCCCAGGAGTCTACCTGAGGATGGCCGAGGTCTTGGCCCATGGCCTGGACAATGATGGCCGGGGCCGGTTACCTCGAACCTTGAAGCTGGTCTTAGACGGGTCTCTGGTCTCGGCTCTTAATGCCATCCTGCTCCATCCCGCCATGGCGGGAGCAAAGCTTAACAAGGCCCTGGCCAAAGACAAAGACATAACGGCCTCTGCCAAGGCCCTATTTACCGCCGCCAAGACCGGGGTGGAGGTAGCCCCGGGCCATGTCCTGGGGACATTGCAGATCGGATCCAAGTTAGAAACCATTTACTCCGCCATGGTGCCGACCTCGGACCAGGTATTTCAGTGTACTGGCCAAGAATTTAACCTTCTGTTCTGCTTGGCGGAGGAAGTGTTCCCGGTGCCGGACTGTACCTAAGGAGATTTAGTCCCATGCTTGCAACCGCCCCCAACGGATCCATTCCAGTATTATCTTTAATTGGTGTCGAAAGTAACCGGATCCGGAAGCAACTGCCTTACAAAATGCCTCCAGGGTATAAGCCTTGGAAGGACATCGCCTCTGATCTAGGAATGGCCTTAGCCTCCCTATCCATGGACTCCAGCTTGCTTACTATCGGAGATTACACCAATGCCTCCTTACAAGGCCTGTGGGTGGCGACTAGGGCTCCTATGTATGTGATTAAGCGCGACTTGCTGAGGGCCTTTGATTTAAGCGACGTGGCGGAAGATAAAGGGTTGCTGGTAGACCTTAACCCACCCCTGCCAACCTTTATGCTGGTCTTGCCTCAGAACACCTTAGTTACTCCCGACGGGACCACTATAAACAACCTGACTGTCCACCTCGCCGATAAAGCCTACCCTCAGCGAAGTGTGGCCCCTGGAAGCGACGTTAGCTTTGTTGTAAATCTTCCTTACCCTCAGAATTTACTCTGGGTTGCCTTGGATAGTAGCGGGGTAATCTGGCACGATGTAAGCGGGGTGGCCGAGGATGGAACCCTAAAAAACGACTTTTCCCAAACTACCGGGAATCTGAACCTGAGTAAGGCAGACCATGATTTCGTAAAGCGGGTGGAGCGGATCGTGTGTCAAGTCCTGCTGGCCCTGACCTACCGCCCCGATTTGCTTGGGGCGGAAGCCTTACCCAAACAAGCTCAAGCCAAAGGGTTCGGCGGAGCTGGAAAGGCTGAGACTTCCACCCTCTATCCCCGCTGGTTGGGTTCAACGTTCAAATTAGCCAGCGACACCCCTACCCAGGCCACCCCAGGGAAAGCTAAGCTCCATAGCAGCCCTGTAGCTCACTGGAGGAGGGGCCACTGGCGTAGAGTGCCGGTCGGGTCCAGGGAGTTCAATGAGCGAAAGTGGGTCTTCATTCAACCAACCTTCGTGAACGGTTAACCCCCGGGCATCCTTAGATCGGGAATACACGTAAGCGCTACAGGCCCCAGGAAGAACTCCCCTGGGGCTATTTCTTGGCGTTAGGCCGTCGTGAGGTCTCCTCGTTCCTGAGCCTCGCGGATACTGGTCTCAAGGAGATAGGCGGCGAGGTTGGCTGTGGGCCTTCCCTGGCGTTCCGCCCAAGCCTCCAACGCCTTCGCTACCTCGTCCGGCAACGTCACCATAACCCGCTTGCTCACTCGTCTTTCCATTGTTTACCTCTGAATAGTAACGATTGCCAAGATTTTAGTAAAGATGAGTAAGAAATTAGTTACTCATTTACTACGATTATATGCTATAACAGATTTCAAGGAGTCCTCGAGGACTCCTCCCGGACTCCGCAAGGATGTAACTGCGATACTATCAAGGTACTGAACTTCGGTAGTATCAAAGCTCGAAACCCCCGTACAGTAAACATTTTCACGAATACCATGCCTAAAACTATGACTGCTACTCAAGGATTTACTGAGGATTATCAAGGACCGGCCAAGGATTCCCCGGATGATCGCCTAGGCCGATATACGGCCCCCCAGGTGGCGGAGGAGTTGTCGGTGGACTCATCTACGGTTCGTAAATGCCGACTCCCTTGGTTGCTTAAAGCGTTCCCTGAGGCCCGAATTAAGGCCGAGAATGGGAAGTTTACCAGCCTAGCCTTGGTCCTGTTCCGGGACTATCAAAACCGGGTCATCTTAG
>CAYOQM010000031.1:10810-16491 GCA_964406065.1 uncultured Verrucomicrobiota bacterium | reverse complement strand
ACCGCAGACGAATACGCGGAGAGCGAGGAAAGCGATTGTTGCGCCGCAGGGGCGAGTTGCTTGAACGACCCTTCGCTCACTGCTACGAGACAGGCGGCATGCGTCGAACTCATCTGCGAGGCCGGGATAACATTCTCAAGCGCGTCCTCATTCATGTTGCAGGCTGCAATCTGGGCTTGTTGATGCGCCGAAACTTCGGATTCGGAACCCCGCGGGGGCTTTCCGCTCTTTTCTCGTCGCGTATTTTCCTGCTGGTTCACATTCATGACGCCACAAATCGATTCCGCCGGGCTTTTTTCATCCCGCAACACGAATTTTTTCCGAAGCTCGCGGTCGCTTGATTTTGCATGAAATCGGAAATGTCAGTTTTTCAACGGGCTGCTAGACATCACTACCAACTTTATGGCGGCAAATGCAACAGTCAGATAATGCGCTACGCCATTCATACGCATAAGCTTTTCGGGGTTGAGGACGATGCTGAATCAATTCCAAGCCCTTTCATCATCAATATTCATAATCGCCGGGCCATCTCGGAGAAACCCCTGTACACCATCTGATCTTGCAACGCGGACAAACCCAGTATATATAGTCGCCGATCCTCTTCTCGCAGGCTCCTCCACATCGCCGGCAGATGTTGGTTCTTAGTAACCGAAGAATCTGGAATATCAAAACGATTATGAGGATAAACGCCAGCCTTGGAAAAATCTTTCCGAATAATTCTAATACATCTCCTAGTGTTGCTAGTTGGCAGCCATCTGCCTCGCTTTCAATAAATCCCCACAAGCTTGAAAGAGCGAAGATTGCAACACCCACCCAAACGATTATACTAATTGATGGCGCGAACATCTCCTTCCTCGGATACTTCTGCCAAGCGTATTGAAGATTTCGAGACGCCGACAGAACATCAGGGTCAACTTGTTTCATCTTCGCACCACCAGACCTCGAGGTCGTCAAATATTACAAACATTCCACTGCACAAGTACCATGATCATAACGAATACACCTTGCACTTCACACAATATGACATTTCATCACATAATTATGAATATGCTTTAGCCGTATCGACATATAACATGCCAGCCCAGTCCAATCCCAAAGCGCATTCATCGGGGACGAGGACCGATTATCACCTACAGATTGCATCTAGCCGAGACATACCTCGCGTGAAGCCTGCAAATCTAACCAAGACTGCAATACCATAATCACAAAAGTTTATTATACCATAGTTCTTGCCGAGAAGGATACGTATAAGTTGTTTCCATTTGGAGGATAGCACTAGCGCTCAATTACAGGCACGATCTGCACGAAACGATGCCTGCCCAGCACGGCACTAATACGGACATATGCCGGGCTATCGCTGAACGAGACACCTTCTCGATCGCGCAATATCTCAAAATCTTGATATTCACCCATCGCGAGGTGTGTCTTAGCACGCGGACTAACGACAATATGTCTATTCATGCCTGAAACCTCTAACATAGAAGCACCAGCAGGATCCGTGATCGTTACCCGCAGCAAAGACGAACGTTCTGTTTGCGTCTTACTGGAGGTGGACATCATCACTTTCGAAGGCGCATAGAGCAGACCGCTGGTTGCTTGACGGCGGCAAGATACGCAGCCACCACCGGCAGGAGACAGAACTTCCCTCTTGTGACCAACCGCTACCGGCAATCTAAAAGTAAACGGCGTATTTCCAATTGTCCCCTCAAAGTAGATATCGCTGACAACGGCCACATCAGCCCTCAAATTCGGCTCTAGCCACACCCTGAACGCACGCGTGCGAACGGACAAGTTCGACCCAACATCACCCGATATTTCAGAAATGTTAACATAGGGGTTTAGACTTCTTGATATAGTCGGACCAAGAAATACATTCGTTAGACATTTCGCAACAAGGAAAACCGTACTCGTCCTTGATGCTGCAGTTTCATAGCTCAGGACCAGCCGTTCGGGAAGGACGCTAAAACCCATTGCTTGTTTAGGATCTATGCTAATGTGACGGACAGGCTCAAATCGATCATTTGACGACACAAATATTGAAGCACTCTTGCCTGCTTTTACTCTTAACGAATCAAGGACGACGGAAAGAACAGCCTGCTCTCCAACCTTTATGGTTTTTTGGTTTAGATTCAGACTTGTGCAGCTATTGCAAGACGGCCTGACATTTTCGACATAAAGGGTACTTGATCCAACATTCTTCAAAGCATAGGCATACCTTGCAGTGTCTGTGAGTGTATGGGATGCATCGTATATTCTTTCGATTGCCATTTCTTGGCCTAACCCGTTTATGGGGGTGAGACACAACACCGACAGAAAAATCATGCTTTGCCTATACAAGGATAAGCAGCGATTCCCCTTGCATACTATTCTGTTTGGATTCATTGATTTACTAGCACTATTTCAATGTGTACCCACAATAGTAATATTGCAGTTCGTGGTGGAACCCAAAAACAATTGTCCTGACGGAAACGTATTGCGGAAATACATGTTTAACGTCTTCACAATGTTTTTTCCACGATTACCTACAACGTCAACAGTGACAAACGCGTTTGTAGAACCAGCCAAAAAAACAAACTTGTTTGTAGACAGTACATAATCCGTGCCGGAGGTTGCAGTACTATCCGATGAAACGAGACAGTCTACCCCGCAATCAACCGGAAGCGGCTTGCTCAAGAATGCACTGACATTGAATGCGCCGAAATTGTCCTGTACTGAGATGGAGCTACTCTCAAAGCATACCTGCGCATTAGTCGATACTGGTGTAATTACGATTCCATGCAAAAACACCTCCCCAACAGTCGCATTATCTACGGAAGATATTTTCAGCACAATGGTCTTAATTTCTCTTTCGTCCGATGGGTTATTGACAATTGAAACAGTCAGATTTGTCGTTACGACACCAGGGGCGAACATTAAAACTCGTTCACCTTCATTTGTTGGCAAGGCAACATAATCAACGCCGCTCGTCGCAGACCCCCCCAGCGTATCCTCCCATCGAACCCAAACGTTGGTGATCGCGGGCCAAGTCATGTCTACTGGTATAGCAACATCCCCGACTGCAGCGCTAACATCAGTTTGACGCTCGCGAAAGGACACTGATGGCGGAGTAGCATAATGCTGAATCGTAATAACATGTGAATGATCATCTCCAACACGGCACGAATCTACCGGGGCTGAAAGTTGAAGAATAACGGTCTTATCTCCGCCTGTGACGCAATTCGCGACTATGCTAGCACTTACATTATTTACAAGGTTGGACGGAGAAAATACCATATTAGTACTGCTCAACAAGTAATCCACTCCTTCGGTGGCAGTGCCCCCTACCACCGATACAGATGATGTAAATGCAGACTGTGGAGCCCACGAGAGAGTGACTGGTATAGAGACATTACGATCGCAATCATCGCTTACAACGGACCCTGCTTCTGAAAAGCCAACAAATGGTCGTGTACTGCGCAGAGCCTCGACTACGGCCAACCGTGTATATGAAGCAACAAGGAAGCGATTACGAGTTTGCAGAGCGACTTGACTTAAGGACACCGCGTTTGTGCTAGTAGACGCCTCGCTAGCAAGAGGATAGGGGTATGGCACGATTCTCCACTCTGAGTTTGTTTTGACGAAAAAGAGCACATCTGGCATATCGCCAAAGTGGCCCGATAAAGGCATAACAAAGGACTCTATCACTTCCTGTTAACCAATTTCGCCAAGCAGTCGAATGCTTTCTGGATGCTGGTAAGCAACCATCAGATTGCTCACGGCGCTCAGTACAAGCGGCTCATCTGGATAAGCATTCGTGGCAAACATCTGATTCGAGAAATTAGTGACGTCATTATTCGCTGCAAACTGAACAAGACGCGCAAAGTGGGGTGACTCCTCAAGCACACGGTCTATAGTGCGATACTGATTCGTCCCCAAGGCAATAAAGATAGACAATGAATTGCTTCCGAAATTCGTCAAATCAACTTGGGCCATGCCATTTGTAATAATTTGGGGGAAATAATCTCCAAACAATCCTTGCCGACATGGGTGTAACTGAAGGGCATACGCCAAGGGGCTACTAAAATCAAGAATCTCCGAAGGACGATACTGACCGTTCGTGTATATGAGCGTCATACCCACTTTTTCGATACTGATTGCATCGCTGACATTGGTCAAGACAGTTGCAGAAATATGCCACCTGAGTCCATCAGTTGCCATCTCGTGAAATTGCACATCAGCGACAGAAGGGAAATAGTTTGTCAAGAGAACATAAAGTGCACATTCCGGGCTCTGCTGAAACTCTGAGGACGCTTTTGTTTCCGCTGACAATGAACTTAACCAAGCATTCGTCGAATACAAGTAATATGGCAAACGAACCCCTATCACACTTGACATTCCATCATAATGCAAAGCGTAAGGCTTGCAATACCATGCACCGTCAAATTCTTCCGCACCAGAATCCAAAGGGAAAGAAACGTTAAGCACAATGGCTAGCAAACAGGCACTCAACACAACTTTAGGATGCTGCCTCCACCCTCGAGATTCCATACGTGCATCAGCTTCATCCGTTGTCACATCACATTTTATTTGAAAATTAATTTTACCAAACATATATCCCTCCGTTTACAACTATTTTTCTTTTGATTGATTACATAGCAGAATAAACAGCCAGAATACCATTATGGGCATGTCCCAGGCGCCAAGTCGAATGGCGTATTAAACTCAACAGTGAAAGTATAGCCCAGCGCAGTCAATTTGGCTGACAATCCAGCGTTTCCCTTAACGGGGTCGTAGCAAAACAGCTGGGTACCATACGGTCCGGGTGTACAGCTCGGAGGAGATCCGATTGCCCAACGATAGACAGGAATTTCAATTATCGGCGTATTTTGCCGATCCGTCCGCACCGCCACTAACGCCTTAATATTGCCAACTAACATTTCTTTTTTCGTTTTCACAATTATTCGATAGGAGACGCCAGATTCAAGCGTCTCATATTGGGCACCAAAATATTCCGAACTACACTCCACCTTGCTAATGGAAAGACCATTTGTAGTACTGTTTGTTATGATGACTTCTCTCTCCATAATATCACCTGCAGTTATGTGACCAAAAAAACAGCCACGAGGAGCGATCTGCAGATCGGGCGTTACGATACCCTCAAGATAGAGTTGCACAACAGACCTAACAGGATCATTTGTTTGGATCCAAATATCCCGCCTAATTTCACCTCTCATTCCCTTGAGATTAAGATGGACAACCAGTTCCGTCTCCCTACCAGGCGGCACATCCTTCATAAATGGATCAATGCTTGTACACCCCCCACATGATAAGCGCGGTTGGGCAAGCTTTAGTATTTCAGTCCCATCATTACGAATGATAAACTTATGACTGATAATCTGACTTTCATTGACTGGCCCAAAACCACAACGTTGATCAGGACATATTACTTTTGCGGTCCCAGCATGTGCCGATGAAATCATCAACGTCGATATTATAATTAGCAATGAACCTCGCATGTTATTTATCACCCCATCAACATTAATCCAGTGGGACCATGCGCAATTCGCCATCTTAGTTCTCATAATATTACCCCTTATGTGGACTGACATATCCTTTACCCGGGAGTCGTAGAACCTTTTCCCCCTGGGGGCCACATGCCGTCCGCCCCAAGAATACAGCGGACAAGGTATTCTGCCCCCCCA
>CAYOQM010000031.1:0-10800 GCA_964406065.1 uncultured Verrucomicrobiota bacterium | reverse complement strand
TCTCAGATGAGAATGTAATTCTTTCATTCTCTATATCTTGACTTAAACCTGTATCTAAAACGTCTTGCTCTACACTATACAATGAACGCATAGCAGTAACGTGCAATTCCCTCACCATAAAACGGCGCTCAAGATCAATCTCCGACATCAGCCGACCATCATCCTGAATTTGCTGCAGGATGCGCCCATTACGAACAATGCGTTGACCAATAAGACGTCTTGCGTGTCTTTCATAAGCACAAACATCACGCTCCATTATCACCGTCACTATCAAGCAAATAGTCTGGAGCCCTCCCAGCACGATTTTCACCAATATGCGAATGTCGCTTATGCAGGCAATCGCTATCCCAACAATACACGCGATGACAATCATTACACGGATCCCACGAAATAGAATGTCGGACTTGCCGTATCGATTGGAATACCTAAACTCACTACATGTCTGTGGCCAGGAAGTACACATGAAAACACCTAATGCTTATGATGTGCAGGCTTCGTATATTACGTACTCATAGCAATTACGACTGCGACCAAGTGTTACACGACACACTCGACACCTTAGCCGAGCACATCCATAGAAACGCCCCGGCCCCCCTGGTATACATTTCCTATATCCACCGGCCAACTCCCCGCCACAACACACTTCAACAATTAGAAACGACACGCACATGTCAGCAGAGCCGCGGATTTCGCCATTGAAGCAACCCGTAAACACACGTTGGTCATCACATCCTCCAATATTTATGTTTCCACTAATGCTTGCACTCCCCTGCAATTGAAGTTTCAGGTACCACAAAGGGAAAGGACCTGCTAATGGGATATCACATACAACCCCCCCTGATCCACGTCCTGTGATATTCGCCTTGATTACCGATTTGCAACACTTGGGGCTAGGACAGCACACGCCGCAATCTGTACCATCAAGTCGAATATCCACTGACACTTGCGGCCTACATGACCCTGGTAGAAAGAAAAATCCACTTAATCCGTTATCAGGCCATGTGACTACCTTTGACGCCCTAAGACTCTGGCACCACAGTCCCAGGGAATCACGAACATCCGTCGGACTGTTGCGCGCAAATTCATATAGGTTGCCTTCCGCAACCGCTACCCCGATCCCCGAATCCTGACGCACTGAATCCATTATCACATTGAGCGGGATCCAATTTAATACTTCAGGACTTGCAAACAGCGGCTCCCTCGTAAGCCATTTTCCAAGGCTCGGAACATAGTAACGAAGCCCGTAGTAGACGAGACCACATGAAGGCTCGAATTCCTTTCCAGCATAGCGGAATCTGTTGGCTTCTGATTCGATTCCGTCCATTCGAAGAATGTTGCCGTAGGGATCATACTCATAACGCGCCACAATCTCACCTGTCTCAGCAACCACAAGTTGGGCAATGCTTCCGCAGGGGTCGTGACAGCATACGAGACAATTACTGGATCCATTACGAGCAATCGCCAACATTGAACCACTCTCACCTTTGAGCGACAAAACTCCTTCATTTTCTAGTCCCCACAGGTAGTGATTTGTCGAAACCGACTGCGAAGAAACCACAAATTGGATTTCGCGCACAAGGCTCCACCCGTCATAGGAAAAAAGATTCGTGGCTACTATCGACCACTGGTTATTACCCCACTCTGTTTTAATTGTCCGCCATCTCCGTCCCATATAATCATAAGAGAAAATAAGCTTTATGGCTCCATTAGTTGGGTGATTTGGCGCGACGGAAATCAACCTGTTCTCGGCGTCCCATTGATAGTTGAAAGTGCTGTCGTCCACCATATTTCCGCTCTCATCGTACGCAAACTCAGATGTAGGATTAGTTTTGACGGTAAACTGATTAAGCGAGTTCGCCATGAAGGCAAGTGGTTCATTTGTGCCAGCAGCGATAAGGATTCGATTTCCAGCGTTATCGTATTCATACTTAAAGCTTTCCGCCAGAACTGGGTAATTTGTATTTCCAATGTCCGCACCGATGTATGTTTTATATCCAAGAAGTTCACTTCGAGTTCCGCTTGATATAAGACAAAAAGTATTTGTCCATTCACCGAAAGCACTGCCTGATTTCTTAATACTATTTCTCCGTGCTGATTCGTCATAAGTGCAGTCGTATTGCGACACAATATTCGTACCAACTCGCGCGATAGTTCTAGTTATCAGATCGCGTTGCGGCTCAAACGTTGTTTCTGTATGAAAGCCCACAGTCGGCTCCTCTATACTTCGCAATAAATCGCTCCCATCAAGATAAGAGAATTTGAAATCGCGGGTAAACTGGGCACAAGGCCGCCACAACATTTCTGAGAGTCGACCAACCTGATCATATTGGTAGCTCGTGTGGCATGTAGAATCCATATCAATTCCTACATATCTTCCAAGAACGCCGTTCGTCTGGTAAGTCCGAACTATAGCAGAGTTACATCCTCCCTCAATTGTCTCCTCGGCCAAACGAAGCCATCTGTCATAAACAAAAGAATGATTACCAACGGAATCAGTGACGCGAACAAGTCGCCCCATTCTATCGTATCCGAATAGAACACTAGGGGTGTCATCAGAATAGTGTATAGATATACGATCTGATGTATTTGTATCATATTGGTAAGAAGCACTTACTCTATTGCTAATTGCCCCGCTACGAACCTGCGTCCACCTGACTACTTGCCCGACATCATCATATTCAAGCATCAACATTGCACACCCGTTAGCATCATGCTTTGCAGTCATAAGTCCACTAGCTTCATCGTATTCATAATGCGTAACATCTGCGACACCGAGCGTATTAGTTGGCCAAGTCTGGCTGTCCCAGCAAAAGCCGCCACGAAACGTCATCTTTTCGACGATTTTGCCATATTGATCATAGGAAATACTTATTGGCAAAGCCCCGCTACCCCACACATGCATTAACTGTCCGGACGCAGTGTAGTCATAGCGAGTCACAAAACCGCATGGATCCGTCTTTTCAATCATCATTCCCGTGCTGCGATCATATGAATAAGATGTTTTATTTGTCGCCCCCGGCTCCAAGGACCAATCCACTAAATTGAGAACATTCATATGGTCGCTTCTAGTTCCAACGCGTTGATCTTTCACATGGATCGTGGTGCCGCCTGCATCAAATTCATACAAATATGTCTTCGATACGCCCGTCCGTGAGATTTCCTTTTTCACATGTCCAAATACTGTTGTCTTCACCTCTTCATTTGTTGAGTCGGGAAATACCGTGATTATGGTGACCTCATTTAGATTCGGATCAACTAGTGTTGTTTCCCTGGTGACATTCCCGTATTGATCAAGAGACATTTTTTCAGAAAGCACATTCGTCGCCAGACCTGATACACGCTCTCTTGAAACGCGGTTTGTTATTGGAGTGGCATCGAGCGAATTCGCCCACACCAAGAAAGACTGTTCGCGCCACCAGCCTCCTTCAAGTTGCGTATAATACGATTCTTTTTGCTGAATCCTATCATCCGAGAATTCGCTCAAGACACCATCACGATCAACATCTAGTCCTTGGCGCAAAAGATTGCCTGCAGCGTCATACACAAAAAGAGTGTTCGCTATTCCCGGTGTATTTTCGCAAACTAACTGTCCTTTGTCGTTATAGTACTTTGCCGTACAGAGAAATCGTCCATTAATACCCGAAACTGCTTCAAGTGTTACTCGCGACAGACTGTCCTTCTCCACTTTCTTCCACCGGGCTGAGTCAGCAGCACCAAAATGCGTGAAAGCAGACAAGTGCCCAGAATTAGTTATTACAGAGTAGTCATAAAATTCAGCAGCCTTGACGCCAATTCCTTCTTTGCTTTTCAACTGACCGTCACGGTACAACTTATTTGTTGTAGTCAACCCGCGGTCATTTGTAATTACTTCAGTGCGCCCTTCATCGAGGAATTGTTTGCTTTCATTCACACCATTAATAACCGTGTTCGTAATGCGGCCTAACATGTCGTATTGAGTTATGCGTTGCACAACCAAGGCACCCTGTGCGCTGGTCTGTACAGTGACTCTTCCAATTGCATCGTACTCGTTCGATTGTACAAGATCAGGAAGGAAGCCAGAAACACCACGCCGCAAGACCCTATTCATTCTACCCAAAGTGTCGTAGGAAAATGATTTATTCTCTCCTTCTGCGTTAGTCTGGTTTGTAACGCCATAACCGTTATAACCGAATGACCAACGTTGTCCATTGCTTGATAATGATACAGTCGTGCGATTCAGTTCATCAAATTCCCGTACTGTCCATCGTATTCGCTCATATATAGAACCGTTGTAGACACTCTCTTCTTCAAGAAGAGTGTTCCCAAATGAATCAATCACACTACGCTCGCTTGTAGTTTTATGAGAGACGCCCGCAGGACAGACTATGGTACCATGAATGACATTAACAGCCAGTTCATCTCCAATCCCAGGCTCAAACGATGCAGCTTCTGGACTACCATGACTGTAGTGGAAGGAGCCACGCTCATATAAATACGAATCTAAAGAACCACTTCGGCGCTCAACCGACTTCAGTTTCCCTCTGAGAAACACATTTGTATTATTCGCAGAATACGACACGATTCGTTCAAAATTATTTGAGGGATTACCATATCCTGACGTCCCGTCTGCACATTCCTCTGTAATCCGAATTTCTTCAACGGCATTAGTAATGACAACTTTGTATATGCGCTTAACGATGACATCCTCTACTTTATGAGTCTCTATTCGCGGAATATCGCTATCACCGTTGTCCTGATTAGCGACTGGATCGTAGCTGTAAAACACTGCATACGCTTCACTTCTTATGGCATTGCTCTCCGAGTCTTTCCAAGGCCGAATTTCTTCAGACACACGCCCATGAGAGTCATAGTCATATTTAACCCACGATCCACTAGCGTAATTAATTGACTTTACACGAGAGTAACGTCCCGTCTCGGCGGAATCTCCGTAATACTGATAAAGCGTAGTGCTCGCCACATGATCGGGATCGTCAATTACTTTATATTTCTCCTCTCCCCACGGGTAAAGGCATGCATATGTTGCTTTACTCCCCAAAACCTGACCGAAACCGTTTGATACGGTTTCGACATAATGTATGTTTGTGCATCCTGAATCGAGAGTCCATTTTTTGTGTGTTGTCCTAATGCTAAGCCCATCTCCGCTCACAAGCCGCCATTCACTCTCTCCTGTTCCTAAATCAGAATAGGTAAAATCATAAACATAACTGACGCTTTGAACAGACTTCACAAGCCTTAACGTATTAGAGCAACTAGCAGAACCTGCCGGATTTTCTACTCGCCACATTACAAGCGGGGCACCAGTTGTCGAATAAATACCGTTTGATCCTGGACCACTAATATCAAAGCAACTATAATAGCATATAGTATACTGAAAAGCATTGGTGGCAACGATGTCCAACAAGAACTGATGTGAACGTACTTGGCGCAACATTCCACCAGGATCTCTGATAATCTCCGTATCCGCATCACCGCGCCACGTAAGTCCTGCGGGACTCGCCAAATATTGACTCGGCCGATCCGTAGACAGAGTTATTCTTCCAGCCGAGTCGAGACTATTCATTCGACGCCCAACGTCGAACGAAATATGCACCGGAGATTCAATGGTTGACTCAACAGTGCCTAGGTTCTCGGTTCCAGACATGCTTTGATCTAAAAGGGCCTTTCCATACGACCCTAACTGAGCTTGTGTCCAGGAGGGATTTGTCGCTAAAACAGTCACAATTAATTGAAGCAAAACCGGCTTTAATACCATTGCATATCGATTTCTAATTGTCTTTCGCATATTTGTGTCCTCTTAAATTTTCACGGTAATCCAGCGCTTGTCTAATGTACCATCCCTTGCATCATCTCATCCATAATTGCGCCAGGAGAATAATGTAGATATGGTTCACACAAGAAGGCATCTGTACAACACGTGGTTGTGGTGGTACTCGTTGTCGTACTTGTTGTAGTAGTACTCGTTGTCGTAGAAGTGGTAGTTGTTGTTGTAGTCGAAGTTGTTGTACTTGAAGTTGTTGTCGTACTGGTTGACGTGCTCGTCGAAGTGGTACTACTGGTGCTCGTCGAAGTCGAGGTGCTTGTCGAAGTGGTGGTTGTGGTCGTTGTCGTGGTGGTCGTAGGAGTGACGTTGGAACTAGGATCCGATGATGAACTGCCGCCGCCAGCGGAACCAGTGGAAGAACTGCCAATTTGTCCCCAGACATTTACCGAGACCCATAAGGCGGCAATCAGGAAGATTGCCATCTTCAACGACAGTTTATAATCAGTTTTCATGAGTCACCCCGATTGACCTTAGCACAGGCAATGAAACGCTGAACGAAAGTGGTATAAAATTAACTGAATTCGAAAGTTTCGTCGCGTCGCTATGTTTATGACAAGGCTTGTAGCGAAAACCATTACAAGATGTTCCCGGATTGGGAACGGCACGGACCGGCTACCCCCTTTTATCGCAGTTTCATTTATTTGAATTTCGCCAATGAAGAAGGAGGGGAGCCGAGCCTGGAGTCGAGGGGAATCAGACCTTCGCGAATTGCCAATTTCGTAAGTTCCACAATATTTGAAATTCCGAGTTTCTTACGCAACCTTTGTTGATAAGTAGCGATGGTTGTGCTGGCGACGTTCAGGCGCTTGCCGATCTCCTTCGCGACCGCGCCTTCGGCCATCATTTTCAGGACCGCAATCTCTCGATCTGTCAAACGGGCAAGAGCGGAAGCCGTGCCGGGATAATTCCCGCACAGCACGTCCTCCACCACGATTCCAGTCACAGCCTGGCTCAGGAATCGCCGCCCTTCCAGCGAGGCTTTGACCGCCGCCATCAGTTCGCTGAACGCGCAATCTTTCAAAAGAAAGGCCTTTGCCCCCGCCCGCATGATCTCGACTACATAATGACGGTCGGCATGCATGGATAAGGCAATGACGTTGATATCCGGTTTTTGGGACAGGATCTCGCGGGTCGCCACGACACCATTGATATCCGGGAAACCAATATCCATGGTTACGATGTCAGGATTATGCAGCAGCGCCATTTCGATGGCCTGCCTTCCGCTCTCGGCCTCGGCCACAACTTCCATCGTGTCGTTACCAGTGATCATGGCGCGGAGTCCCTCTCGCATGATTCTATGGTCATCGGCAATCATAATTCGAGTCTTACGCCTCACGTCAGTTCTCCCTGTTGATTCGCATCGTCACAAAGCGCAATCTTCATGACCACCTTGGTGCCTTCGCCCTTGATGGAGTTAATCTCCACAGTGCCGCCTATATTTTGAATTTGTTCCCGAATACTGAACAGACCATAGCCGAACTGCTTGCTGTCATACGACATCACCCCGGCCACATCAAATCCCACTCCATTGTCCTCCACCACTATAATAACCCGGCCATCCTTTTGTGAAATCGTGAGTGCGATGCGTTCAGCACGGGCATATTTGATCGCATTATGAAGCACTTCCCGCACGACACGAAACAGGACAATGTTCATTTCCCGGCTTAACAGGGCAGAAATATTGCCGGGGGAATATTGAATGACCTGGCCATGGAGTTTACGGATCTGCACCACCAGGCTGTCCAGGGCAGCTTCCAGCCCAAGATCGTAAAGAATTGGAGGACTCAAATTGAAAACAAGGTGTCGCGTTTGTTGGAGTATCTGACTCAATCGCTCGCATCCTTCATGTGCCAGATCCTTCACACGCCCTGCCGGCGTCAAGCTGGCGATCTCCTCCATTTTCATCTTAATGATTACAAAATTCTGACCCAAAGCATCATGCAAGTTTACTGCCAGTTGCCGCCGTTCCTTTTCCTCGACCCGTAGCAGTTCGGACGCCAGAGACTTGAGGCGAAGCGCCATGGCGCGATTATCCAACAGCAAGCGATGATGCTCAACCGCCTTCTGGACGGACATCAGAAGGGCATCCATATAGGTCACGGGCTTCACAATGTAATCCTGCGCTCCCAAGCGCAACGCTTCGATGGCGGTATCTATCTGCTCGAATGCTGTCAACAATATCACCGGAAAATCCTGATCCTGCTCCCTGATGGCCCGTAGAACACCGACACCGTCCAGCCCCTGCATTCGAATGTCGCTGACCACGACATCATATCCGCCCTTCTTCCATTCCTCAACGCCCTGCTCTCCTGAGTGGACGGTTTTCGCGGGAACGCCAAGTTTGCGGAGTGTCAGTGTCATGGCCTCCGCCGCATCCTCGTCATCCTCGATGAGAAGCATCCTTATTCCAGTGAATTGCTGTTTGTTTATTCTCATGTACCCTCCATGGGTATAGGCAAACGAATGCGGAAGAGGGAACCGTGACCCACCTGGCTTTCCACCTCGATAGTGCCTCCGTTCTTCTGAACCAATTGCCATGTGATGGACAATCCGAGACCCATTCCCTTCTGTTTCGTGGTGAAGAAAGGATCAAAAATCCGGTTCTTCACCTCCTCAGTCATGCCAGGGCCGGAATCCCGGACTGAAATTACAGCGCTGGAACCCTCCCGCTCAACGCCAACCTGAATGAGCCCTGCCCCACCCATGGCATCAGACGCATTCATGAGAAGGTTGAAAAGCGCCTGCCCGATCTGAGCTGAATCCAGAAGGATTTTCGGGAGATCTTGCTGGATCTGGAGATCAATCGTCAGCGATGCCGGATACTCACTGTTAAACGTATCAATTGCCGAGTGCATTATCTCCGGTAAATATGCTTGGGTCGTTTTGCTGTCCCGTGAAAACGACAGGATCTCCCCGATAATGCGCCGGCACCGTTTAATTGACCGCTCAATATTGGCAATAAACGGCTCATATTCGGGATTTGACTGAAGATCCTCTTTCATTCCCTGGACCGAAACCGACACCGCATGCAGGGGATTATTCATTTCATGCGCCATCCCTGCCGCCAACGTGCCGATGGCAGCCTGACGTTCGATGAGGATTTCCTTGGCACGGCTTTCCTTCAATTGGACCAGTGTCTCTTCCAGCCGCTTGTTGGATCTGGCGAGTTCAGAGGTGCGCTGTTCCACCTTCTGTTGCAGGGTCTCATTCATCTGAGCCACTTCCTTGAGTGTATCCTCCAAGGCAACAATCTGTTCGCTGTTCTGCGACACTAGCATCCTATGAATGCGAAACAAATACACGTTGAACCCCGCACTGGTCCCAAGCAACACCATGACAATGCCGCACCATAAGCGTTCGACTCCGGCCATACCTAAAGCCAACCCCAAACATCCACCCATCAAGCCGCCGACAGCACTCCACCTTAGGAACGGCGGCTTATGCCAAGTTACTTCATAAACGCATGCCGCCTTCCCGAAGCAACGGCACTCAAGTTCCCTAACCCTGGCAGGAGGAAGGTGCCACAATTGGGGCACGCTGGCCAGGAATCCCTGAATCGCAAGGCAATTGTTTTTCGTGTGCCCGCCATGACGAAAATGCACCGAGAAGACACCCCGGGCGCCTGACATCTCTAATATTTTCCACTCGGCGATCTTGTTCCAACAGGATGTGGAATACACCCAAAACCTGAAGCCGCCTCTCGGGGTCAGAAAGCTGGACGCCAGCGTTTTGACCACTCCCATCCCTTCCTCTTTCGAGCCATACAATCCAGCTGCATATGCGGACATCGGATCCCCCGAGCGTTCGACCAACTTATCCAACATTCCGCAATAATAGTTCAGGCTCATCCAGTTGCTACCATGCTGGAGATAGTCCATGTTCATTCGCGTTTCCGCGACCACCTCCTCGACCGCCTCGCGGCCCAGCCTATCTTGAAAATACCGCAAGGTGGTCTTTGCAATCCCACAAATCAACTCGGTCTTCATGTCCTCCGGGGATACTTGCTCAAGTGGGAACGGTTTCATTAGTTGGCGAACCTTGCTTGAAGATTTGTCTGGCTGGCACCTTCGGACTCGGCGTCATCAAGGAAAACAGCGCCGGCACGGCCCACCCCCAAATGCGATTGGTGCACTTCATATACATCGTCAATTGGACAACATGCCCACCGATTTCAACCTTCGGCACGAGCGTTGTAATTCCCAAGTCAATTTCCTTCTTCTTTCTGGCGATTGCAAGCTCTATGGTCTTGTAAAAGAGATTGAAGTACAGAAAGGAGTCCTTCCGGCAAGTATAGTCCAATCCACTGAATAGGCTGATAAGCGTCTCATCGTCATCCAAGAGGATTGAAAACGCCACCGGCAAACCTGATTTCTCGACCATGAGGATCCTTGCCCTGCCATGCAAGTTGTCATGAATCTGACGAAAAAACGGTTCCTCAAGGACTTCCCGCTTGTATTCCGTGGCGTGATCGTAGGTGTTTTTCCACAAGCGGGCTAATTCCCCTGTGCAACCAACAAAATCCCGAAGTTCGCGAAAGGAATACCCAGCCCTCTTGAAGGCGTTCATCCGTGATCGAATTGTGTAACGATATGAACTCTTGAGATCATCAAGATAGGCCTGAAAGCTGATCCATCGCACACGAAGCCGGACGGCTGGAAGATTGTAGATCCTTCGATACCCGACAGTCTGAAGAACATCGGATACTGCCAAGTCACTATCATAGAAGTCCCTGAATAAGACAACATTAACCCCCAATTCGCTTGCCAAACATTCCGCCTCGTCGGCGAAGCGCTGCAAGACTACCGTACCGTCTTGGCCATCTCGGACAGACACCGTGCTGCCCAGAGCCACTGGCGTTCCGCACTCGATTGAGCGTAAAATCAGAAAGGACTGAAAGACCCGCCTTACTCCCGTAATTGCTTTTTTCATCAGGCCTTTGGCAAATGAATCAAGCTCCGTGCTAATGAAATAGAAGCATG
>CAYOQM010000030.1:0-16531 GCA_964406065.1 uncultured Verrucomicrobiota bacterium | reverse complement strand
AGTTGGACCGGTTCATGTTCATGATCAAGGTGGATTACCCGTCCGCCGCCGAGGAACTGGACATCGCCAAGAGGGTGACCGGTACCTACCAGGCCCGCCTCGAGCCCGTGCTCTCGGGGGATGACATCCTCAAGCTTCAGGAGATTGTGCGCCGTGTCCCGGCGGCGGACCATGTGTTTGAATATGCCCGCGACATTGCCCGCGCCTCGCGCCCCGGGCCGGATTCACCGGTCTTCGTGAGGGAGCTGGTCCAGTGGGGCGCCGGACCGCGCGCCACCATCAACATGATGATGGCCGCCAAGGCCCGCGCCATCCTGCACGGGCGCTACCACGCCACCACGGAAGACGTCCGCGCGCTGGCCGTCAGCATCCTGAGACACCGCATCGTCCCGACCTTCAATGCCGATGCCTCCGGAATCACCACCGACCAGATCATCCACCGCCTCCTGGACGAGATCAAGCCGGCCGCCGCCGATTCGCTCACCTAACGTGGATCCCTCGCCCCATACGTCTTCAAGCGCCATCCCGCCGCACTTCCAGTTGCTGGATCCGGAGGCGATGGCGAAGATCAGCCGGATCGAGCTGCTGGCCCGCCAACCGGTGGCCGGCTTCATCAGCGGGCGGCACCGCAGCCCCTATCACGGCTATTCCGTCGAGTTTGCCGAACACCGGGAATACGCGCCGGGCGATGACCTCCGCGACCTCGACTGGCAGGTGTATGCCAGGAGCGACCGCTACTACATCAAGCAGTATATCGAGGAGACCAACCTCCGCGCCACCATCCTGCTGGACGCCTCCGGGTCCATGGCCTACCGCGGGGACAACGCCGCCCGACACCAGGGCCGGCCGCTCAGTAAGTTCGAGTACGCCCGGTTTCTCGCCGCCAGCCTGGTCCGCCTCCTCCTGAGCCAGCAGGACGCCGTCGGGCTGGTCACCTTCGACACCGCCATCCGCCGCTATCTGCCCTCGCGGGCCCGCACCAATCACCTGAACGTGTTGCTCGAGGAGATGTTCGCTGCCGGACCGGGCGGGGAAACCGCGTTGGCCACGGTGTTCCACGAGATTGCCGAGCGGGTACACCGCCGCAGTTTGCTGATCATCATCTCGGACCTGTTCGACCGTCCGGAGGACATCCTCAAGGCGTTGCATCATTTCCGTTTCCGCAAGCACGAGGTGATTCTCATGCACGTGATGGCGGATGAGGAACTGACCTTCGCGTTCAAGAATTGGAGCCAGTTCCGCGATCTGGAGCAGGACGGACAGCAATTGGATATCGATCCCGAATCCCTGCGCTCGGCCTACCTGGCCGAGGTCCGCGCCTTTCTGGACACCCTGGAGAAGGGCTGCGGCGAAATGCGGATCGACTATGTGCCGTTTTCGACCAAACAGGATTTCGGCCTGGCCCTGGCCGGATACCTGGCGCACCGGAAGAGCCTCACCCGACGATGACCCGGAAGCAACCATGACCTTTCTGAAACTATCCATGCTGATCGGACTTGCGGCGCTCGCCGTCCCGATCATCATTCACCTGCTGAACCGCAGCAGGCCCCGCCCGATTGAGTGGGGCGCCATGCAGTTCCTGCGTTCATCCATGACCGCGCGCCACCGCCGCGTCAAGGTCGAGGATGCCATCCTGCTCTGCCTCCGCTGCCTCTCGCTGGCGCTCCTGGCGCTGGCCATGGCGCGGCCCTTCCTGCCGAGCATGTCGGCCGTTCCCTGGGTTCTCATTCTGCCCGGCGTTCTCATCGCCGTGCTCTGCGCCGGCATCGCCACCGTGCTCTGGCCGCAGGAGCGGATGCGCCGCCGCCTGCTGCGGATTGCCACGGCCATGCTTCTCTTCGCCGTGCTGGCCTCGCTCCTGGAGCAGAAGATCCAGGCCCGGCGCTGGATGACCGCCGCGGGCGGCGGCGATCTGGTCATTGTCCTGGATGCCTCTCTCTCCATGACCCTCGCCACCGACAAGCAGAGCACGTTCGCGAGGGCCGTGGAGGAGGCCCGCACCCTGATCACACGGTCCCGCCCCGGCGATGCCATCGCCATCATCCTGGCCGGGCCGGTCCCGCAGGCCCTGATCCGCCGCCCCACCTCGGACCGGCGTGAACTGCTGCAGGCGCTGGACAGTCCGGACTGCAAACCCGCCGGGGGCGGCATGGCCACCCTCGAGGCGCTGAACCTGGCTGCTGCGATGCTGGCCGACGGCCCCAACGTCTCCAAGACCGTGCTGGTGTTGACCGACGGCCAGTCCGTGGGCTGGGATCCGCAGGCGGAGTCCCGCTGGAACTTCCTGGTCGAGGGCTTCAAAACCCTGCCTTCACCTCCCCGCGTGATCTGCCGCCGCCTCCCGCATCCCGACTCGATCCGCAACGCCTTGGTCACGTCCCTTCGGTTGTCCCGATCCGTCATCGGAACCGATCGCCCGGTGAAGGTGGAGGTCACCCTGATGAATTCCGGGGATGTGCCGATATGCCCCTCCATGCTGGAATGGGTGGTGGACGGGCAGCGTGTGGATCAGATTCCGGTCACCAAGGATCTGCTCCCCCAGGTGGCCGAGGTTTTCCACTTTACCTACGGCTTCAAGACTCCCGGCTATCATGTGGTCCAGGCCCGGATCGTGGCGGAGGACGACCTGCCGTCCGACAATTCGCTCGAGCAGATTGTCCCCGTCATGGATCATCTGCCGGTATTGCTCGTTGAAGGCGCATCCTCCGAGCGGTTCTTCTTCCGCAAGACGGCCAGTCTCATCCGGGTGGCGCTCACGCCGCGGGACACGGTGCAGGGCGGGGACGACGGGAGTTCCGCGATTCCGTACCTGGTCAGTCCCACCATCGTGGAGGCGGCGGATATCGCGACTATCCGTGACCTGGCGTCCTACCGCGTTATCATCCTGGCCGATGTTCCCCGGTTGCCGGCGGCAGAGGCGGCCCGGATCGCCGGCTTTGTCAAGGCCGGTGGCGGCCTGCTGGTGACCACGGGAACCCGGGCCGATTCGGGATTCTACAATGGCTGGCAGACCTCGGCCGGCGAAACCGTCCTGCCCGCCCTGCTTGAAAAGCGGGTCTATCCCGCCGAGCCCCTGCGTCTGGATCTGACCTCCTTCACCCATCCGGCCGTTCAACTCGTGGCCCAGCCCGAGCAGTCGGACGCCCGCCTGGGGCTTGTTTCCGGGTATTGGCAGGTGATCCCCGCGTCGGCCGGGACCCAGGTCCGAATCGGGGGTCGTCTCGAATCCGGCGAGCCCTGGCTGATGGAGCGTGAACTTGGCGCAGGCCGTGTTTTCATGCTACCCATGGCCTTTGACCGGCGCGACAGCAACCTTTCGGCGCTGAAATGCTTCGTGCCGCTGGTCCACGAGATGGTGTATGCCCTGGCGGAACCAGCCCTCCAGAACTGCAATGTTCAGCCGGGGACCGAATGGGCGCTGAACGGGACACTTCCCGCCGGCTTTGTCGCCTCACGGGAGACCGAAAAGGCTTCCGTCATCGTCCCGGGCGGAGGGGAGGTTCAGGCCAGGATTGAGCAGCGGGGCAACCGGTTTAACGTCCGGTTTTCAGAGACGCGGCAGGCGGGGGTGTACCGCCTCAGGCTGCCCGGGGTGCTGGCCGTGTCCGCGGGCGTGGCCTCGAACAGCGCCCCCGACGCCTTGTTTGCGGTGACTCCCCAGTCCGGGGAAAGCACGCTGACCCTGCTGAGCGATGCCGATGTGGCCTCCATCCGCAGCCATGTTTCCTTCTTCCTGCCGGGTTCCTTCGACGAGCTCCTGGCCTCGGTGACCGGCAAGGTGCCGGGGCAGGAACTCTGGAAGATTCTGATCCTGTGCGCCCTGCTCACGCTGGTGGCCGAGGCCCTGCTGACGCGATGGATCACGCTGCACCGGCATCTGCACCAGGCCAGCCCGGTAGTCCTGCGGTCTCCGGCTGAAAGCGTGAGGGCCATGAAGAGCCGCCTGATGGAGCTGATGAAACCATGACCGCACTGTTCCATAATCTCCAGTTCTGCAGCGTGGCGGTCTTCGCCTTCCTGGCCGGGTGGGTGCGCTCCCACGTCTGGAGCCGGGGGCTGCGGGCCCGCTGGAAGGGGCCCGCGATGCTGGGCCGGGCGGGACTGGGATTCCTGACTCTGCTGGCGGCCGCCGGACTGGCGGATCATGCCATCGTTTTCGCAACGACCTGGCAGGTGTGGCCCATCCTGCTGGCCGGCGCGGTGCTCATTGAAGTCGTGATGGCGATCTCCCGCCTTGAACGGAACATCGTCTCCCGCCGTGCCGGCCGCGCCCTCTCGCTGTTGCGCGTGACCGCCGTGCTGGCCGTGGTCCTGACGCTCTGCCAGCCGGTGCGCGTCTTTGACACGGTGAAGACCCTCCAGCGTCATGTGGTGGTGCTCCTGGATGTCAGCGCCTCGATGCAGGTTGTGGACAACAATCTGACTCCCGCGGAACGCCTGCGCCTGTCCGAGGCCATTGATCCGGATACGGTCCGGCGGCCGTTCCCGCTCGACCGGTTGGCCGCCCGGCTCAGGGCGAGCGGCCAGGATCTGGCCTCGCAAACGGAATGGTTGAGCGCGCTTTCGAAGGTTGAGCCTGACCTTCGCCGCCGCCAGTTGAGGCAGAATGCGTCGGCCCGCGGGGAGGGGATCCGGGAGGTCCGGCGCCGCCTGGCGGAAGCCGGAAAGTCGCTGGAGGCCTGTGCCGCGGCGCCCTTTCTCCAGAAGGAGGGGTCGGGTCAAGCCGCCGCCCTCAAACGGTTCACGGCCCGGTTGGCTGACGAGGCGATTCAACCGGTGGAGAAGGCGCTCGGCGCCACCGCTGAGTGGAGCGCCTCCTCAAACCGCAGCGATGCGGCATACGATACAGTCCGGCAGGAACTCCAGCATGCCGCCGCGTTCCTCGCCGATACCGGCGGCCTGGTCGAACTCGGGGAGGCGGTCGATGAAGTCTATTACAAGTCCCTCGGCCGTGCTGACCGTGATGCGGTTGATCGAGTCGTCAGCCGACAGCGGAGCGCCCTTGTGCGCGATCTGCTGCTGGGCCGCGCCGGGACACGGACCAACGGGGCGGCGGCCTCGCCGGAATCAGGCCTGCTGGCCCGACTGAATGACGAATACGGGGTGCGGCTTTACACCTTCGACACCGCCGTGGACGAATTGAAACCCGGCACTCTCCGGATGGCTCCGGATGCGGTTGTGCCGCGCCGTCCGGGCGATGAGAAGGGGCAGGGGACGGACCTGGCGGGAGTCCTTGAAAAAGTCCAGGCGGATAACCTTCCCGGTCAGACCGCCGGGGTGGTCCTGTTCTCCGACGGCCGCAACAACGCCTCGGGAAATCCCGAGAGCGTCGCCCGGCAGTATGGGGTCCAGGGTGTGCCGCTGTTCCCGGTCGTCATGGGGGGTGGCTCGCGGCCGCCCACCGACGCGGCCATCGTCTCCGTGGAGGCGCCCGAGTCGGTCGCCACGAACAGCCGGGCCGCCTTCAATGTCGAGGTGAAGCTCGACGGTGTGTCGTCCTCAAATGTGACGGTCACGCTTTTCGACGGCACGGTGCCGGTGGCGTCCAATACTCTTGCCACCAGCCCGTCCGCCTTCGCCGTACGCAAGCAGATCCAGCTTTCCCATACGCCCCGGACCAGCGGCATGCATGCTTATCATGTCGACATCGGTGCGAGTTCCGGCGACGTGCAGACGGCGAACAACACCTTCCCGATTCCGGTGTATGCCGGCAGCGATCCGCTCAAGGTGCTGATGATCGACGGTGGGCCGCGCTGGGAATTCCGGTACCTGAAGAACCTCTTCACGCAGCGCGACAGCAACGTCAGGCTCCAGTATCTGCTCTTTCATCCCGACACCATTGCCGGGGTCACCAACCGTCCCCGGAGGGAGGCGTCGGTGACAGGCGATCCGGGTGAATCCGAAGCCACCCATCCGCCCGCCAGCGAGGCGGAGTGGATGAAGTTCGACCTGATCATCCTCGGGGACGTGGCGCCGGACGAGCTTGGCGCCGGGAATCTCGTGATCCTGCGGAAGTTTGTGCAGTCGCGGGGCGGATCGCTCATCGTGATGGCGGGCAACCGGTTCATGCCGCAGGCGTATGCCGGGACGCCGTTGGCGGACATCCTGCCGGTGACGTTCAGGCCCGCGGTGCGCCCCCTGCTGGCGGCTCCGGAAAACGAGTTCCGGCTGGCCCTCACCGCGGAAGGCCGGCATACCGTCTTCCTCAAGCTGGAGGATGATCCTGCGGCCAATCGCGAGGCCTGGAAGTCCGTTCCCGCACTGTACTGGCGCAACGGCAACATTACGGCGAAGGACGGCGCGACGGTCCTGGCATATGCCGCGCCCGTTCCCGCCGGGGAATCCGGCCCGGCCGATAGCATTCCCGACGCAGACACCCTGGTCCGGCAGCAGCAGAAGGAGCGGGAGTCGCCGCTGATCATCACCCACCAGGCGGGATTCGGATCCGTCCTGATGTTCGGATCCGACCAGACCTGGCGGCTCCGCTACAAGAAGGGCGACCTTTACCACCACCGGCTGTGGGGCCAGATTCTCCGTCACGCCGCGGGTGACGGCTTCGCCTCCGGGTCCGACACGGTGAAACTCGGCACCTCCCGCACCCGGTATCCCCGCGGCGGCAATGTGCAGGTCAAGGCCCGCCTGGCCACGGCCAACTTCAGGCCGGTCACCAATGCGGTTCCGGTAGTGGTGATCGTGAAGGACGGCAAGCCGGTCTTGCGCCGTCCGCTTTCCTACAGGGAGGGATCCGGTGGGGTCTACATCGCCGAACTGGGCTCCCTGCCGCAGGGGATTTACCGCGCCGAACTGGAAACCACCGGAACGCCGGCCGTCACTGCCGGAGGAAAAGGGCGGGTGGCCTCTGAATTCGCCGTCACTGCCGGGGTGGATTCCGAAACCGTTGAACTGACGGCTGACCGTGGGCTCATGACCACCCTGGCCCGGCTCACGGCGGGAAGCCTCATCGAACCAACGGAACTCGACAGCCTGCCGTCCCGTCTGGGTCCCTCCAGGATCACCACCACGGAGCGGCGCCAGATCGACCTGTGGAATTCGTGGCCCTGGCTGATGCTGATCCTGGTGCTCCTGTCCGCCGAGTGGGTGGTACGCAAGAAAGTGAGGCTGCCCTGATGAACGCCCTTCCTCCGTTGGAAACGCGGGCACCATTGCCCGCCGCCATTACCGGCCTGCTGAACACACTGATCCGGCGCTCGCGCCGACTGATCCTGATCCGGGGCCTGGCCGCCTCCTGCGCGGCGGGCGTCGGCGCCTTCCTGGTCGTCATGTTGCTTGATGCCAGCTTGACGCTATTGATGGCCTGGCCTCGCTGGGTTCTTTCCCTGCTGGCGTATGGAGCCTGGGCGGGCGCCGTGGGGTGGTTCCTGGTCCGCCCTCTTGCGCGCACCTTCACCCTGACTGGAATCGCCCGCCTGATCGAGGCGCATCATCCCGAATTGCAGGAACGGATCAGCTCGGCCGTCGAACTGCTTGGCAGCCGGGATCTGCCCTCCATCCGGGGATCGGATGTGCTGATCGGCGCCCTGGCCGAGGAAGCGGTCAGGGAGGCGGTCTCCCTGAAGCCGCGGAAGGAAGTCTCGTTTGCCGCCGCCATTCCTTACGTTGTCCTCGCCGGAGGGGTTGCGGTTCTGCTCGCTACCTTGTTTGTCACCTGGCCGCGGCAGGCACGATTCCTGATGGCGCGCGCCGCCGCTCCGTTCCTCAACCTGCCCAATGTCCACGGCTTCGATCTCAGGCTTGAACCGGGCGACACGCTCGTGTCTTCGGGGTCAAGCCTGCGGATAGTCCTGCGCACCGCCAATCCTGCCATTACCTCGGCGGAAGTGCGGCGGAAGGATCACCTGGGGCGAGAAACGGTGATTCCTATGAATTTCCTGGCGTCATCCACGAACCAGGATGCCCGGTGCTTTGCGGCAATTTTCCCCGGCGTCACGAGTGCATTCCGCTATCGCGTCCGTGCCGGTGACGCGGTGTCCCGCTATTATTCCGTGAGAGTGGCCATTCCCCCGGTGATTCAGCACCTGGACGTCGGCTGCCGCCCGCCCGCCTATACAGGCCTGGCTGAAAAGAAGGAACGCGATGGGACCGGAACGATCAGGGCGCTGGCCGGGGCTGAAGTGACGGTTTCAGCTCTCGTCAACAAGGCCGCCCAATCCGCCCTTCTGGCGGTGATCACGTCCTCCTCGACCAATACCATCACCGGTGTGAAGCGCGACGACAAGGAAGGACTTTTCTATGATTTCTCCCTCATTCTTCCCGGGAAACTGAATGGCGAGTGGACCCTCCGGCTGGTGGACGAGATCGGGCTGGTCAACACCCCCTTCCGGTATGCCATCCAGTCGTTGCCGGACAATCCGCCGGGGGTTGCCGTGTCCAGTCCCGTGCCGCGGACGCTGCGCCTGAATCGTGACACCACGTTGCCCGTCGCCTATCATGCCGAAGACGATTTCGGACTCAGCGCGGTCGCCCTGGTGCTGTCGCTGCCCGGCTCCACCAATGAGATCATCCGTCCGCTGCCGCTTCCCGGCGAGCGGGAGGACTCCGCCCCGCGGGCCTGTCGCGGGGAGACAACCCTTGCGCTGGGGGATCCGCTGTTCGCCACCGCCCGGCAGGTGTCGTTCCGTATCCGCGTCACCGATAATCTTCCCGAGTCGCTGCGCGGTCCCCACAAGGCGGACTCCGGGCCTTACACCATTGTGCTCGATGTGGACGCCGCCTCCTGGAAGGAACAGGTGCTGGCCAGCCAGGAACAGCGTCTGCAACAGGGGATCAAGCAGGTCCAACAGCAGCTGGCGTCCGCTCGCGAACGGGCTCAGGCCCTGGAAGCGCCCCTTGCGCAGGAATCGAACCTGAAGGATGCCACGACGGGAAAGATCGACGCCCTGCAGGACGCCCTGGCCGCCGCCGACAACACCCTCCGCAACGTGGCCGCCGATATCGACAAGGGATTCTTCGAGGGTCTGGCCACCAACCTGGCGGCCGTTGCCGAGCAGCATGTCAGCAAGGCCGAGAACCTGGCCGGCCAGATCCGGCTGGTGGACACGCCTGCCGAGCGAACCGCCATGAACAGCAATGTGACGGCGGAGGTTACCGCCTCGCTGAACGAGTTGAATCGCGCCCTCAAGGAAAGTGAACAGGCCCGGGCCGCGGTGCGCCGCGCGGTGGCACTCGACCAGCTCGCCGACAAACAGGCTGACCTGGCCAAGGCCCGGAGGGAACTGGAAGGCGCCCCGGCGTCCACCAATGCCGGGACTGCCTCTGCGGAAGACCAGTGGAAAAAGGCCGAGTCCCGGATTGCCGACGAGGTGTCCAAAATGATCCGCGAAAATCCGGAAACGGCGGCGCAGGCGGCGGCCGCCGTAAGCAATCTTTCCGTCCAGGCCGCCGGCGAGGCGAAGCAACTGCAGGCGCGCCAGTCCAAACTCGCCGCCCTGACGAAGGAGGAGGCTGAACGCCTGCAGAAATTCGACCGCCAGTGGAGTGAACTGTCGGCCCGGCAGGACAAGCTGGCTGAAGTCGCGCGCAATGAACCCAGCGCCGCCCCGCAAAGCGAGGCCATGCGGGAAGCCTCCAAAGCCCTGGAGTCGGGTCAGAAACAGCAGGCCATTGATACGCAACAGAAGATCGCCGAAGCCCTGAAAGAAGTGGCCGGCAAACTTGCCGCGTCCCCCGCGCAGCAATACAGTGCGAAACCGGATGGCCAGGAAAAGAAAGGCACTGTTAAGCCGGATGTTCCCGGCGATCTTGCGGCGCGCGCCACGGCCTTGAAGTCGCAATTGCCTGAGGCAGGAAAGAAGGCCGTCCCTCCGGCGTCTCTCAAGGAGGATGCGCAGCAATCGGCCCAACGGGCGCAGGAGGCCGGAAAACTGGCGCAGGAGTCGGCGCAGGCCGCCGCGCAATCCGCGGAGAAGGCCCGGCAGCAGGCACAACAGGCGGAACAGCAGGCCGCCGCGGCCAGGAAAGCCGCGCCGCCGGCGTCGGGAGCGGCCGAGGAGGAAGCCCGCCAGGCCAGACAAACCGCGCAAACGGCTGAACAGCAGGCACAGCTGGCGCAACGCGCGGCGCAGTCCGCCGCGCAGGCCGCGGAGAAGGCCCGGCAGATGGAGCAGCAGGTGCAGCGGGCGAATACAGCGACCTCGGCCCGCGCCGGACAGCGTGCCCGTGACGAAGCCGCCAAGGCAGCCGGGGAGGCCGTTGACAAGGCTGTGAAGGCCGTCGAAGCGGCGCAAATGGCCGCCGCTGCCGTCAAGGAGACGCAGGCCCGGCGCGAGGCCGTCAAGGTTGCCGCCCTGGCGCGCCAGCAGGACACTCTTCGCAAGGAAAGCGCCGGACTGCTTGCCTTGCAACAGGCGGAGACCGAGGCGTTCCACGCCAAGGTTGCGGAACACATGACCGGACAGCAGAAGCCCGAGGAGAAGACGGAAGTTCAGGCGATTGATCGACCGCTCGAAGCGCTCGGCAAACAACAGGCCCGGCTCGGCAACGAGATCGGCGAACTGGCCAGGAAGGCCGACCTGATTCATGAGCAGGCGGAAGACGCGGGATCGAAAAGCGAGGGCACGACCCAGGCGGCGATGTCGGCCAAGGGATTGACGGAAGCGGCGCAGTCTGCCAGCCAGGCCGCGAAACAGTTGCGCGGTCTGTCCGACAGGCAGGAAGAGCCCGGGCAACCCGTGGCCGCCCAGCAACTGCAACAGGCGGCCGATCAGGCGGTGCAGGACCAGGCCCGTGCGGTTCAATCCCTGCAACAGGCGGCGCGCAACCTGGAGCAGGCCGCCCAGGCATCCGCTCCGGTGCAACCCGTCCAGGCTCCGGCCGTACCGCCTCCGGCGGAACCCCTCTCCCCGGCGGCGCAGCAGGACCTGGTTCGGGGCGGCCAGAAGGCCCGGCAGGCGGCGGAGAACCGCAACGCCGAGGATGCCCTGCGATCCGCCGCGCACCTGGAGCAGGCGGCGGAAGAGGCGGCGAGAGCAGCACAGGCGCTGGGGGCCAATGCCCGCCCGCAAACCCTGCAAACGGCATCAGCGGAAGGGAACGGCTCGCAGGACAAGCATCCCGCGTCCGAAGGGATTCCTGTCTTCGCGCTGAGGCTGGGGATCAAATTGCAGGACTGGTTGCGCCTGCACGGTGAACTGGGAGGCGATGCCTTGCAGGCGGTCAATGCCGAAGGCCCCGAGGAATACCGCCCCATCATCCAGCGCTATTTCCGCGAGGTCTCCGGACACGGGGACAAGGAGTGAAGCCCATGAAGCGTTCCTCATCCATTCTGGCTATGACTTATTGCTTCCTCATGGTGGCAACTGTTTCCCGTGCAGCTTCCGTTGCCGAGGATGTCAAATACCAGCGGGCATTCGACGATGCCGTGGACAAGGGGCTGTCGTTCCTGGCGCGGTCGCAGGCGAAGGACGGATCCATCGGCGGACCGGAAACACCCGCCCTGACCTCGTTGGCGGTGATGGCCTTCCTGGCCCGCGGCTATACGCCGGGCCTTCCGCCCTATGGTGAGGCCATCAACCGCGGGGTCGATTTCATCCTTTCCGTCAAGGCGCCCGACGGCCACCTGATGGGGCGCAGTGGCCAGATGTACAGCCACAATATCTCCTGCCTGATGCTGTCGGAAGTTTCCGGCATGCTTGATCCCGAGCGTCAGGCCCGGGTGGATGCGGTGCTGCCGCGGGCGATCCAGGTCACGTTGGCCGCGCAGAATGTCAAGAAGGAGGATGCGTTCGCCGGCGGCTGGCAGTATCAGCCCAATACGACCGGGAGCGATATCTCGCATTCCGGATGGGCGCTCGCCGCCCTGCGGTCGGCCCGGAACAACGGCGCACCCGTTCCGAAGGAGGCTGTCGACAAGGCGGTCAAGTTTATCCTGCGCTGCCGGACGAGTAACGGCGGCTTTGCCTACCAGCCGGGAGGCGGCCCCAATCTGGCCCGCACCGGCATCGGCCTGCTCTGCATGGAGCTTGCCGGACGGCACCGTGACGAGGTGACGCTCAAGGCCGGCGAGGTGATCGGGAAAACGTTTTCCGCCGGCGCCTTGGGTAAAGAGGTGGATAAATACTATGCGCTTTACTACACGGCTAACGGCATGTTCCAGCTCGGCGGGCCGGAATGGGAAGCCTTCAGTCCGGTCTTGTATGACGCCATTCTGGGGATGCAGTCGGCGGATGGGTCCTGGCCGGCGGGGGGGGGTTATGCTCCCAACCCGCAGTACAGCACCAGCATGGCCATCCTGGCCCTGAGCGTGTCGTACCGCCAGCTTCCGATCTATCAGAGATAAGCGGATTCTTGACTTGGGCAGGGCGGGAAACTAGGGTTACCGGCCGATTCAAGTCCGACTCGGGTTCGGGTGGGAAAAGATGACGCGAAAGGCAGACGGATGAGCAAGATTACTTTCATGGGAGCGGGTAGTACGGTGTTCGCCAAGAACGTCCTGGGCGATGCCCTGCTGACGCCCGCCCTGCAGGACGCGAGCATTGCGCTTTACGATATAGACGGCCTCAGGCTCAGGGAGTCGAAGTCGGTGCTCGACGCCTTGAATGCCAATCTCAACCAGGGGCGTGCGCGGATCACAGCGCATCTGGGCAAGGCGAATCGCCGCGCGGCGCTGCGGGGGGCCGATTACGTGGTCAATGCCATCCAGGTCGGCGGCTTCAAGCCGAGCACGGTGATTGATTTCGAGGTTCCGAAGCGCTACGGATTGCGCCAGACCATCGCCGATACTCTCGGCATCGGTGGCATCTTCCGCGCGCTGCGGACCATTCCGGTCATGCTGGACTTCGCGCGGGACATGGAGTCGGTCTGTCCCGACGCCTGGATGCTCAACTACACCAACCCCATGGCCATGTTGACTGCGGCGATGAACCGTGCCACCTCCATCCGGACCGTGGGGCTGTGTCATTCCGTGCAGGTCTGCGCTGCGGGGATCCTGGGCCACCTCGGCATGCTGGAGAAGGTCAAGTCGCTCCAGTGGAAGATCGCCGGCATCAACCACCAGGCCTGGCTGCTGGAGGTGACCGACGGCGGGCATGATCTCTATCCCGAGATCAAACGCCGGGCGCGGGTCCTGCTCGAGGCGGGGCGCCGTCCCAAGGGAGCCAAGCACTGGGACATGGTGCGGCACCACATGATGCTGAACTTTGGCTACTACATCACCGAGTCCTCCGAACACGGCGCCGAGTACGTTCCGTACTACATCAAGAGCCAGTACCCGGAGCTGATCAAGGAGTTCAATATCCCACTGGATGAGTATCCCCGCCGCTGCGTCATCCAGATTGAGCGCTGGAAGAAACTGAGCGGCGAACTGGTGAACAACCCCGATCTGACCCACTGGCGGACGCATGAGTATGGCGCCTCGATCATGGAGGCGATGGAGACCGACGTGCCGTGCCGGATCGGCGGGAATGTCATGAACACGGGACTGATTCCCAATCTGCCGACGAAGGCCTGCGTGGAGGTGTCGTGCATGGTGGACCGCAACGGCGTGCAGGGTTGTTATGTGGGCGACCTGCCCGAGGTCTGTGCCGCGCTGAACCGCACCAATATCAATCCGCAGATTCTGGCGGTCGAGGCGGCGCTGACGCGCCGGCGCGACCTGGTCTATCAGGCGGCCATGCTCGATCCTCACACCGCGGCGGAACTGCCGATCGACCGCATCCGCGCGATGTGCGACGACCTGATCAAGGCCCACGGCAAAATGCTGCCCGCCTACCGTTAGGCGGAGAATGGCTCCCGGTGTGCCCTGGCACCTGCTGTTTTGCTTGTCTTTCGCGGTGATCCATGCCAGTCTTTCCACGCTTTGAAAAGGGCCGGAAAGGGATGTTCCGTTCCGGCTGGTCATATCGACTGGCGCCCTGCCCGAAGGTGGGCGGGCAACCAACAATAAGGAGTAAGGATCATGTCGTGCCGTATGTTTGTGGTGGGTTTACTGAGCGTGGTGAGTGTGTGCGCGTTGGCCGCCGACAAGGCCGACAAGGCGCGGGCGGTCAACTCCGCCTCGCTGGAGCCCAATAACCTGGTCATCCCGGCGAAGTATGTTTCGATGCAGACCCGCATCTTTTTGCCCAACAAACCGCCCTACGACAAGATGAACTGGGCGGAAACCGCCATGGGCCAGATCATCGCGCCGCTGGTTGAGCAGTCCCCCGATCTGAAATGGTACTGGTTCAGCCGCTATGGCCAACCGCTCGAGAACGGTGATAACAACGATACCGATATCACCAAGATCACCAAGGATTTTTTCATCGAAGACCCGGAAAGCAGCATGAAGATCCATCGCAGCCTGCGGCTCCGGTTCTGTATTCCCGCCAAGAAGCTCGCGGATTTCGAGGCGCGGGCCGAGAAGTTGATCAAGGCGCAGGGGTGCATGATCACCGATTGGCGTGATTGGAACCTGTCCGCCGACCTGGGCGGCGACCGGTCCATCGGCGAGAATGTCACTCCCGCCCGCCGGGCCGAGCGGGGCCTCCGGACGGTCAATTTCTACCACTCAACCTGCGAATTGACGCTGCACTGCCTGGTCGGGCCGGATCAGAACGGATACTTCCGCTTTGAGAACAACATGAACGAGCAGGCGCCGATGCGGTCAAGCTTTGAGACGCCGCACCATGTCTTCTGCAACATCACCGATGTTCCCATGTGTGTCCTGTTGACCGGTGACGACAAGCAGATCAACGTCGGAACCTTTGCCTCCCCTCCGCGCGAGAGCCTCCGGAACCTGGGTCAGGTCCGGATCAGATTTTAACGATTGCCGGACGGCGGGATCTGTTTCAGGAAAGTCACGGAGGAAGCATGAAGAACACATCAGACGCGCTTTCAATTTGGTTCATTACGGGCAGCCAGCATCTCTACGGGCCGAAGACCCTGGCGCAGGTGGCCGAAAATTCAGGCGGGATCGTGGAGGGGTTCAATGCCTCCGGGGCGCTGCCGCTCCGGACGGTGTTCAAGCCGGTGGTCAAGACGCCCGAGGAAATCCGCAGCACGCTGGCCGACGCCAACAACGACCCCTCCTGTGGCGGCGTGATTTTCTGGATGCACACCTTCTCGCCCTCCAAGATGTGGATCGGCGGGTTGACCGGGTTCCGCAAGCCGATGCTGCACCTGCACACGCAGTTCAACCGCGATCTTCCCTGGGCCACCATCGACATGGATTTCATGAACCTGAACCAGTCGGCCCACGGTGACCGTGAACACGGGTTCATCCATTCCCGCCTGCGCCTGGAGCGCAAGGTGGTGGTGGGGCACTGGAAGGATCCCGAGGTGCTCGAGCGCATCGCCGCCTGGGAGCGCGCTGTCCGCGGATGGACGGATCTGCAGGGCGCCAGGTTTGTCCGGTTCGGCGACAATATGCGCCAGGTGGCTGTGACGGAGGGCGACAAGGTGGCCGCCGAAATCCGCCTGGGTTATTCGGTCAACTATCACGCCGTGGGCGACCTGGTGGCGCGGATCAAGGCCGTCGGTTCCAAGGCCGTGGCGGAGCAGTGCGCGGTCTATGATGCCGCCTACGCGGTGGCGCCGGAATTGCGCAAGGGCGGTGCCCGTCGCGCCCGTCTCGAGGATGCGGCCCGCATCGAGGTGGGGTTGCGCTCATTCCTGGAAGAGGGTGGCTTCAAGGGATTCACCACCACCTTCGAGGATCTGCACGGTTTGCAGCAGCTTCCCGGCCTGGCGGTTCAAAGCCTCATGGCGGAAGGCTACGGATTCGGCGCGGAAGGCGACTGGAAGACCTGCGCCCTGTTGCGCGGGATGAAGGCCATGGCCGCCGACCTGCCGGGGGGCACAAGCTGGATGGAGGACTACACCTACCACCTGGATCCGAGGCGGCCGCTGGTCCTGGGCGCGCACATGCTGGAGGTCTGTCCCTCCATTGCCGCCGCCCGCCCGTCATTGCAGATGCATCCGCTGGGAATCGGTGGCAAGGAGGATCCGGCACGGCTGGTCTTCACCGCCAAACCCGGGCCCGCCCTCAACGCCACGATGGTGGATATGGGCAACCGGTTCCGCCTGATCGTCAACGAGCTGAATGTGGTGAAACCCCCGCGGCCCTTACCCAAGCTGCCGGTAGCCTGCGCCATGTGGGAGGCCCTGCCGGACTTCAAGACCGCCGCGGCCGCCTGGATCTATGCAGGCGGGGCGCACCACTCGGCTTTCAGTAGCGCGCTGACGGTCGAGCATCTCCAGGATTTTGCCGCCATCACCGGCATCGAGTTGATCCGCATCGGCGAAGGCACGACGATCCCGGAACTGAAAAACGAATTGCGGTGGAATGACATTGCCTATCACCTGTTGCAGGGGGTTGGACGCTAAGGAGACGCTCATGGCCAGATACACGATCGGACTGGATTACGGAACGAACTCGGTGCGAGCACTGGTGGTCGATGTGCGCAATGGCACGGAGGCCGGCTCGGCGGTGCAGGTCTATTCGCACGGGAAGGAGGGCGTCATCCTGTCCTCGGATCCCAACCTGGCGCGTCAGCATCCGGCGGATTACCTGGAAGGCGCCGAGGTGACGATCCGG
>CAYOQM010000029.1:12173-16587 GCA_964406065.1 uncultured Verrucomicrobiota bacterium | reverse complement strand
CGTCCTGCCATCAGGAGGGTGTGGAGCCCTGGGGTTCCCATCCGCTTTTGGATCCCCTGTGGAGTTCCCGCCGCGTTGCGCTGCAATCCGAGGGATATTGGGCAAACCGCCAACGGAAGATCGAGGCGATTGCCGGGCATCAACTGGCGCTGGACCATCTGGTTGTGTGCTACCGCCGCCGCGTATCCGGATCCCTTAACAGCGGGAGCTGCGAGAAATGTCTGCGAACCATGATTGGCTTATTGGCGTGCGGGGCATTGGAGCGGTGTCCGGCTTTCGAGCAGGCCTTGACGGCGGAGGCCGTGACGGCATTGAAGATCAATCATCCGGAACTCATCTTCCACCATGAGTGCAACCTGCGAATATTAGAGGCACGCGGCATTCGTCCCGACATCCAGCGGGCGCTCCGGCAGGTTATCCGGCAGACGCGAAGTGGAGGAAAAGACTGGCGGCGGTGGTTCCGGCATCTTGGGAGCCGGGTTGCGGGGAGTCCGACTTGAAGGCTACTGCCTTTCTGGTTGCGGATGTCGCAGGGCTATCGCATTACCATGTGGGTGATGAGGCCATACTCACTGCACGACTGGCCTGGTTAAGGCGGACGATTCCGGAACTGAAGCCGGTTGTGCTGAGCGAGGATCCGGACTTTACCGAGCGCGAGCACGGGGTGATGTCCCTGGCGGAACCGAAAGTGCCGCGTTGGCTGGATCAATTATGGTTTAAGCAGTGGAAGCACCCTTTGCTTCGCGCCCGTGTAGTGGAGGCTTTGTGCAAGGGGTTTTCCCCCGCGCTCGGGAAGGTACTGGACGAGGTGAGGCGGGCTTCCATCCTGACCATCTGCGGCGGCGGGACCCTCACCAGTCGTTATGGCGCCTTACTGAGGCTCCGTTCTTTATTAGCCGGGTATGCATTGGCCCGCGATGTTCCCGTTGTCGTTACGGGGCAGCAAATCGGCCCCTTTTTGAGTGAGCAAGATGAATCGATTCTGGGCCATTGGTTGCCGCGCGCACAGAGGGTCGGAGTGCGTGATCCGGATATCTCGGTGCAGCTGGGGTTTCGCGCCGGTGTGCCTGCCGACCGGCTTGTGGTGACGGGAGACGATGCATTGGATCTGGTTCCAATGTCCCCGGCGTCTCTTCCACAGCGATGTTTTGGGGTGCGCCCCTGCGTAGGGCTGTCACTCCACCTTCCGTGTAACCGGGCGGAGCGGCCGCAACGGCTGGAGGAAATGGCCCTGTCCCTGGCGCCTTGGTTGCGCTCTCTGGACGCTGATCTCCTGTGGTTGCCGCACCTTCGTTCGAGTGTGCCGCACCGGTGCGATGTTCAATTGGCGCGGGACTTTGCCGAGGCTACAGGATTGGTTGGTCGGCTGGTGGTGGCGGATTCTCCTGACTACCGGGATCGGCACATCAAGTACCTGACGGGCCTATGTGATTTCGTGGTGTCAACCCGGTACCACGGGGTGGTCTTCGCCCTCACGTCCGGGGTGCCTGTAGTGGTGGTGAGTCAGGATGATGATACCGAGGCGAAGATCAAGGGGTTGTATGCCTACTTCGGGTTGGACTGGGCTGCGCCTCACATACGCGATCCCGGCATGACATCCCTCATTTCCGAGGCGTGGAATAACCGGGGAATCCGGGCGGCGCAAGCGACGGCTGCCTGGGGCTCGAAATCGCGCGAGTATCAAGCCGTTCGGGAAACCCTGGCGCAGACCTGCCGGGAAATTTGTGCTGGTCGCCTGTCTGGAGAGGTGGACATGGATAGGGACACCAGGCCACCGCCTTGAAAGGCTACTGACGGAGCCTCCCCGATGAAACTTGCGGTAATTGAATCCCCAAGGGGTTGAACCGGGGACAGACGCTTTGACCAGCTTTCCCATTTGGCCTTCAACGATTCCTTTCTGGACGGGCAGGGTGGAGGGTTGATATAGGAAGTCCATGACCAAGACCTTGAGAGAGTTGGCTGGGGAACGGGAGGAGAAGATTCTCGACCACCCCCTGGCTACGCGCAGTTCAGCCAGCCGCGGCCGGCGGCGGGACGAACCCGAGGATCCCATCCGCCTGTGCTTTCAGCGCGATGCGCACCGTATCCTGCATTGCACCGCTTTCCGCAGGCTCCGTTACAAGACCCAGGTGATTTTTTCCCCGGAAAGCGACCATGTCTCGACCCGGGTGGATCACTCCTTGTACATGGCCTCCATCGCTCAAACCGTGGCGCGGGCCCTTGGCCTGAACCAGGATCTTGCCTATGCCATCGCCCTGGGACACGATCTGGGCCATGGCCCCTTCGGGCATGCCGGCGAGACCGCATTGGACCGGCTGTGGAAAAGGAATGACGCCTCACGGGCTTTTGCCCATGAGTTGCACAGTTTGCGCGTTGTGGACAGCCTGGCGTTCCGCCCCTCGACGGATGAGCGGGGCCTGAACCTTACCTATGAGGTCAGGGACGGCATTGTCTGCCATTGCGGGGAAAGTACTGAGCAATACCTGTCGCCGCGCGCCAAACCCGGCATTCCACTGGAAAAGATCCGGAAAAGGGGGCAGGAGCCCTATACGATGGAAGGATGTGTCGTGCGGTTGGCGGATCGGATTGCCTATTCCGGGCGTGATTACGAGGATGCCTTGAGCGTATTCAAGGTGATGCCGCCGCTGCCGAAGGCGGTCATACATATTCTCGGCAAGGATAACAGGACGATCATCAACAATCTGGTGACCGATATGATCCGGACGAATCTTGAGACGCCGGAGCGGATCGGTTTTTCCGACGTGGTGTTTGATGCGTTCAGGCAACTCTATGCTTATAACTGCAAGAATATCTATTACCACCCGTTACTGAAGGATTATGCCGTCAAAGCCGAGAATATGCTGGCGACGATTTTTGATTTCGAGCAGCGGGAGTTATCTGCCCGGCGACAGAACCAGTGGGGCATGATGGCGGATAAGGATTCTCCCGCCGTGCAGGAACTTCATCATTTCATTCAGAAAATGTATGGCAAGCGGGATCGCCCCTCGCTTTCCCAGATTATTGTCGATCACATGTCCCTGATGACGGATCGCTACGCCCGCAGTTACTTCCAGGATATCTTCATGCCCAAGCCGGTGGGGTAGAACGGACAGGTTTGAACGCTCGCAGCAAGCGTGTGACGTCCTTGATCTTCACCACTCCCGGCATCTCTGTCAGCGCGTTGGCGGCCCCGCAAGCGATGCCCAGTTCCACGGCTGATGTCAAAATTTGCCCTTTTGCCATTCCCGCCGCCAGCCCGGCCAACATGGCATCACCAGAGCCGATGGGGTTGACCGCCGTGATCGCTGGCGGTATGACTTTCCAGCACTTGCTGCCCGCAAAAGCCGTAACCGCCCGGGCTCCATCCGAGATCACCACGAGCCCGGCGCCCCTGCGTATCAACTCCCTTGCGCCTCCCGCCAGCGTGGCTTGCCCAGTGGCCTCCCCAAGCTCGGCCCGGTTGATCTTGATTAGCTCGGGCTGCTCCTTGACGAGGTTCAACAACGGGGCTCCCTGGGTATCGGCCAGGACGGGGACTCCCTGGGTGTGGCTGATCCGGGCGAGCCGGGCCAGGATGTCATCGTCGCAGGCCTTGGGAACCGAGCCGCTCAATACCACCAGGGAGGCGTGTTTGACGGCTGAGGTGAAGCAGGCCAGGAAGGTTCGCATTTCCCGGGGACTCAACCCCGCCGCCTCTTCCACGACTTCTGTGATCAACCCCGGGGTGATGAGCGTCTGGCACAGGCGGGTCTCTCCCTTGATGGCCAGGACATGAGCCCCGAGGTCTTCGGTGTTGAGTGCCTGCTGGAACAGCTTGCCCCGATGACCGCCGGCGACAGTCAGCAGGTAAACCGGTACGCCAAGGGTGTTTAAGACGCGCGCCACATTCACGCCCTTTCCCGAGGCGTTTTCGATCACGCGAGTGGCCCTGTTGACCTTGCCGGGCAGGAAGGTGTCAAAAAACAGGGTGCGCTGCCAGGCCGGGGAGAGCGAGATGATGAGAATCATGAAGGGGATTCCTGTCAGTATTGATAGGCACTGCCGCCGATAAATTCCCGGAGCAGCGAGGTTGACGGCACCACTGAATCATCCTCCACCACCCGTAGCGGGGCCAGGAGATCATGAACCCGTTTCGCCCGGACATAGGCATCCTGCCGGTGCGGATCATTCCGGAACAGATCCATGGCGGCAGGAAGGGTGGACCAGAGTTTGGCTTTCAACACGGGCAGTTCATAGGGAAGGGCGGTATTGAGGACGAAGTCAGCGTTTCCGATGAATGGGATGATGTGTTTCAGTTCGCTCCGGCGCACATAATGCCAGTGGGTCAGGGTTCCCATCGGCGAGAGGTTGCGGTGATCCTTGTCGCGGATCATCCGGCGCAGCAGCAGGTTGTCGGCCCAGCGCATGAAGCTGC
>CAYOQM010000029.1:0-12163 GCA_964406065.1 uncultured Verrucomicrobiota bacterium | reverse complement strand
GGATTTCGTTCTCTCCCAGTTGTACCTCCTGTACGGCCAGGGTGCGCACTCCGGTTTTGAAGTTATAGAAGGGGATTTTGACGCTCCGCCCCGCCAGGAGGTCGCCCAGATGGGCATTGATGAGTTCAAGGTCAAGGGATTGAGGGCTTTCATAGTCGTAATCCCCAAACTCGTCACGGGGGTGTTTGACAAGGTCGAAGAAATAGTTGTCGATGTTGAGGGCCTTCAGCCGGAGTCCCACCGTCTTGAGGGCCTCACCGATCTTGATGGTGGTGCTGGTTTTGCCGGAAGAAGAGGGACCGGCGATGATGACTAGTCGCAAATCCCCGGCCCGGACAAGCATGGCTTCAGCGGCAAGGCGGATTTCAGCGGCATAGCGCGCTTCGGCGGAACGGATCAGGCCGGGAAGACCGCCGCTGTCAATGACCTCGTTCAGCGCCTCCACGCTCTCGCACTTGTGCCCCATGTTCCATAGCAAAATCTCATAGATCTTCTTATAAGGGATGTTGTCGGTGACTTCGAAGGAATAAGCCCTGGTGGCCCGTAGCATGGCTCGTTCACGCCGGTAGGCGATGTAGTTGCCGGCGAGCTTCTGATGCCCGTTTTCGACGAGCACCTTTTCAACAAGATCCTGGATATCCTCCACTGAAGGCAGCATGTCGCCGGGATAGGCACTGACCAGGACGGCCTCGACCTGCGCCGCCAGGGTTTCCGCCAGGGTGCGGTCCGGTGTCTTGATCGAGGTGGTGGCCTTGAAAATGGCCGTGGTAATGCGTTCCCGGTCGTAGGCGACCAGATTGCCGTTGCGTTTGACGATCAAGGGTATGGGTTGGGCCTTCGCCATGGGAGAGAAATACAAAACACAGGGTCCTAAAGCAAGCGCCGCATGGTGTGGGGTCGGGCGTCAGCTCAAAACGGATCAAACCGCAGTCCTGTCAGGGAGAACGTCCCGGATTGGGGCTGGCCCGGCCCTCCCCAGGTCAGCACGACTTCCCTGACCCGGCTGAGTCCGGGCGTGGCAGGTAGCACGAGGGTAATCTCCCGCGTCCTGTTCCCGGTGGCGGCCAAGTCAAGGATGGCCTGGTTCATGATGGCAGGGGAAGCTCCTTCCGGCTTGAACTGCAGTGAGGCCCCGATGAGGTTCCGGCTCGACCGGTAGCGCATGACCAGTCTGCCGCCTGACAGGTTGAAGAGCGTTCCGGATTCCGGCGCCAGGGCAATCCCCGGCTGTTCAATCAGGTCTCCCTCGAGGTGAAAGGCCGCCGGCCTGCGGGAGGTGATGAGGTTGCCTTTGGCTGACCAGGCAAAGACCGCGCCGGCAGACCTGAGTAGATCTCGCGCCTCACCCGGTTTGTACCACTCCTGTAACCGGGGGAGCAAACCCCTGGCGTCCAGATACCGGTGCATCGCCGGAGGGCCGGTTCCGAGAAGTCCCAGCGCGAGCGCCAGCGTGTGAGCCGAAGTCTGGAAGGGAATGGGGCGGCCGGTGATGACATTGTACCCTTCCCAGGGGCCGTGTTCGGTCAGGAGGTGTCCCCCAATGACAGGCCAGTGTCGCTCGAGGAAGGATTCAACGCGGTCCGGGTCAACCTGGTAGGCGCTGCCCAGCGTGTAGAGCGACGGACTGGTGACGATCCGTCGCGCAGGCGTGACGGCCATTTCCGGGATTCCCACCCGGCCGGTGTATTCCACTCCGTTGCCTGTATAGGACTCAGATAGAAATCCCGGAAGGGAATGGGCATTACTGTAGTCGTTCATCCCCCTGACCGCATTTGACAACAGGAGCTTCCAGGATGGATTCTGCAATTCACCCATCATGAGGCCAAGTCCGAGAATTTGAAATGCGGATCCCTCCCAGGCCGCGGGGACGGTCAACTCGTGGCCGTTCTCCAGGCGATACGGCTTCAGCACGGTTCCCATGTTGGCCGGGATGCAGGAGGGGAAGCCGTATCGCAGGACGACAAAGAGGGTCGGGCCCCTGAATTCGTTGATGTAGTAATCATGATGGGCAGGGCGCCCCTCCCATCCGAACCATTGGTTTCGAGTGGCGTCCCAGCCGAAAAAGAAGCGGCCGGTTTCCGGATCATACAGGTGATCGTAGCCGGCGCGCTGGGCCTCGAGAAACGATTCCATGTCACGCCTCAACGCGGCCAGTTGGGGATCGTTGCGGACATCAGGATGCAGGAGCATGCCGATGGCCTTGCCCAGGGAGGCGGAAAGGTTGGCGTTGTCGCCGAAGATGATGGTCACCACGCGTTGGTCGAGAATCCCCAGGATGGCGTCGCGATCCGGCGTATTGTCAAAAGGAGCCAGGGATCCCTTGAACTGGCCATAACCGTAATGGATTCCCCGCTTGATTTCCGCATCCCGCCCCCGGTTCCGGGGTTCAATCCATTTCCGGTCTGCCAGAGCGTTCCAGATGGCTGTTCCCTTTGCGGTGCCGAAGGCGTTGGTGAACTGAGTCAGTGCGACATCCCCGGCCAGCGGGCCATCCTGGCGGTCAGGCAGAAAAGCCAGGAAATTGACGAGCAGGCCGCGGTCGGAAAGCCGCGGGTTCCGTTGCAATTCACACAGGGAGTGGATGACTTTCGCCAACTGCTCTCCGGCCATTTTTTGCGAAATCTGAGGGGTGCCGGCCTGGCCGGCGGCCACTACGGCCAGTAATTCGATCCATTCCCCGATGGCGGTCAATTGCGTGAAGGCGCGCAGGTACAGGCCTTGTTGCGGATCCTGGTTCCATCCCTCGACGGGGAATCCCGAGGCGGGGTCGATGATTCCGTTTACCGGCGCAATATAGCTAAAGGCATTGGCCAGCAGGGCCCGCGCATGGGGATGACGCGCTGGAACGGTGGGGAAAAACAGGCCCGGCGTCAGGGAGGGACGGAAGGAAACACATCCCCCCGGCACGAGAAGAAGCATTGGCAAAAGTGCGATCAGGAAACGGCGGGGCCGTGCCCATGGAAAGGTGAACAGGTTCATCGCTTTACCCTCATATCGAGAGGTTGGACTGTCTTCTGACTTCACCCGGGATCACCGGGCCGCACGCGCGTTTCCAATCCTGGGGAAGGTGGACCTGCCCGTCGATGAGGCGTAGCCCTAGCACGCCTTCCATGGCCTGACGCAGCATCCAGCCTGCCGCCCCCGTGTAGCCGTGCCAGATCATGCGGCCCTGATCGTAGGTGGTCAAATAGTCGGCGGGTTGCTTATTGGGCTGCCCCCCGAAGATTTCCATTTCGGCGGCGGTGGTATGCGACAGGGGGGCGATTTTGTTCCAGAGCCGCCAGGTTGTTTCCCGGTAGTTCCGCTCGGCCCCGGAGTCGCCCCGTTTTCCAGCTTGTTCGGCCAGAATGCGTGCGGCGCCGACAAGCCATTGCACCCCGTGGCAATACATCCCGTTTTCGCGTACGCCTTCAGGGTAATGGCTGCTGCGCCCCAGATAGGGTTTGGTATCCATCCGCAGCGCGGGCCATCCCAGGAGGATTCCCTTGCCCTGTTCCAGAAGCGACAAGGCGGTGTCGAACCCCTGGCGTGCACGTTCAGGATTGATGCCCGAGAACACGGCCCAAGCGGCTGTCAGCGCATCGATTTCCCAGACCCCGCTTCCCTTGATGCCGATCTCGGTTCCGTCATCGTGAATCGCCCGCAGGTATCGGTCCTCGCGCCAGCAGGATTCCAGGGCCTGCCGCAATTTCTCCTGCCGGTTGCGATAGAGGCTGCCACGGTCGGATCCTTCCTGTTTTTCGATGATTTCGATAAATCCGGTGAGGATAAGGTCGAGGAAAAATCCAAGCCAGACGCTCTCGCCCCGGCCTTCACAGCCAATGCAATCCAGTCCGTCGTTCCAGTCGCCGGTTCCCATCAGGGGAAGACCGTGGGAGCCCATGCGGGTGTTCAAAACCCGGTCAATGGCAAGCAGGCAGTGCCGGTATACCGTATCCACACGGGCGGAACGCAGGGGAACGAACCCCATGCCCGCTTTTCCGGCGGGCAGGTCGGGCAGCGGTTGCTCGGCTTCCAGATAGGGAGCGCATTCCGAAAGGATGGAGTGGTCGCCGGTCATGCGGATATATTCCACCACACCCCACACCAGCCAGAGCAGGTTGTCCGAGGCATGGGTGCGGGCGGCCATGCCGGTGCGGTGTCCGGGCAGCACATGGAACCAGTGGACCACATCGCCTTCGACAAATTGTTGTGCCGCATGGAGAAGGATCTGGCGCCTGGCGAAGGATGGATCGACCCAGATCAGGTTGACGGCGTCCTGCAACTGGTCGCGGAAGCCATAGGCTCCACTGGTCTGGTAGAAGCCGCGCCGCGCCCAGATCCGCTCGGCCAAACACTGGTAGGCCAACCAGGGCAGGAAGCGGTCGAACTCGGGGGTTGAGGTTTGCGTGATGAGTGAATCGGCAAACTTGCTCCACCATTCCTTTGTGGTCTTGAGGGCCTGTCTGGCCATGGAGACCGGGCTGAAGTTTCGGATCAGGGCGAGCGCGGAGAGGGGGTCGTCGGCCTGGCCCAGCACAAAGGAAACCGTGGTCTCGCCCGAGGCGGGAATCTCGATCTCGGTAAGGAAGGCGGCCACGGGATGATGATCGTCCGGAAGGTCGTTTGAAGCGGTGCCGTGTTCCACCATCGAGGGGCGGGTAATGTCCCCGGCAGCGCCGATGAAATGACTGCGCACAACCTCAGGGATGGTGGCTGGGCATGACAACACCGCAAAGGCAGGCCCGGCGCGGAAGGTGTTGCCTGGATTCCTGAACAGCAGGGCTCCTGTCGCCTCATCACGACGGATAATCAGCGGTCCGGCATGCTCGGGAAGGTCGGCTAGCGAAATCTGAAAGAAGGGCGACAACCGTATGATTCGCGTGTGGTCAAGCGGGTTTCGCAGGGTCAGGAGATAGACCGTTACCTGGGCATCGGGCGGGACAAATACGGTTAATTCCGTTTCCAATTCGGGCTTGCGCATCCGGAACACCGCGGTGCCGTTCAGGCTGAAATCGGTTTCGTAGATCGCCGAGGCGTCGTTAAGCGGGTGGTAGGTCGGCGAAAACCACGCACGGGTTTCGGGCTCATAGAGGTAGAAGGCCTCTGAAACCGCTTCCCGCGTGACCGTGTCGGCCCAATCTGGCGTCAGATGGTTCTGCTGGGAATTTCCATTCGAGGTGGTGTGCAGCCCGCGGTTGGTGACAAGGGTGACCTGATCATGGCTGTTCGATAACGTATGATCGAACGGTCTCGGCGTGAAGGGCGTCAGGATTCGCAGGGTTCGCCCGTTGTCCAGTGTGGTGTAGTAATGCGGCGGGGTCCCGGGCGGGATCTCGCCGTGGCGGATCGGATGAACCCGGGTGGCGTCAGCGGTTCTGGCAATGCCGGTTTCCGGGAGGGCGAGATGCCGGTGGACATGTTGGGCGGCCTGTTCCCGATCATTGGCCATGCCGATCAGGAGCCTGACGGTTTGCCGTGATTTCGCTTCCAGATGAACAGGAATGCGCAGACTGCCGATGGGATCAAAGGTGGGGTGCAGATCCGTCTCGCGGGCTGGCGTGAAGGACAGGGTTTCTAGGATGCGGGAACGCCAGACGCTTCGAGCGCGTCCAATGAAATCGATGCGTGAAGTCAGGAATCCGTCCGGCAGGGTGTCGCTGGCAAGAAAACCGGTCAGTCCGGTGCGTGTATCCCATGCCGTGAGGGTGTGCCGGTTCGGGGAATATTCCATTTCGGAAAAGAGCCGGTTGTACTGGGTGTGGCCCCGGTCAGCGTCGGGCCTGTTCAGTACCCATTCGAGATAAGGGATGACCAGCAGGTCGCGCCCGGTATTTCCATCGTTGTGAAGGGTCAGGGTCCACAGTTCCATCCGGTCGAAGCGGTCGGGCAGGGTGATGGTCAGGTTGGCGAGAATGCCGTTATGGTTTTGGGTCAGGATGAGGCTGTAGTCTGTTTCTTCCATTGCCGGACGCGGCGCCCGGGTGCCGGGAAAGTTTCCCAATACGGGCCATGAGCGGGATCCGGCATCGGGAGCGGTGTTGGTGTCAACCAGGAAGAGTATGCGCCCGGCCGGTTCGAGTGGGTCGTAGGATTGACGGGTTAGATCAATGTCCTTTTCAACTCCATGGCTGAACAGGGCGCCATCCCGTCGCAGGGTGATTTCGTAGACCGGATTGGAGAGGGACAGGTCAGTCGGGAGGGTTGGGGCGGCCCGTTTCCTGAGGTGGCGTATCAGCGTGAGCAGGAGCATGAGCGGGATGGCGGCGGCCACGGCAATACCAGTCTGGATGAGCCAGGGTTGCCGGAAGAGCAGGGCCAGCAGGCCCTCGGCGCCCCGTGCCTCGATGGATTTGTACCCGTTCCATGCAATGTCCCAATCCCCGCCCATCGGAATATAGTAGGGGATGAGCAGGGGCGCCCAGGTGGCGAACCGCTTGATGGCTTCCGGGATGCACCGGCCGGTGGACCAGGGCGCCAGTTGTCGGGCCAGCCTGCTTTCCAGTCGATCGACTCCGATAAAGCTCAGGTTGACCAGTGTGGCGACCCGCAGCCCCATGTGGTCGAGCCAGATCAGTACTCGGATGGCATCATAGGCCAGCAGGCTGGTGAAAAGTCCCAGACTCCAGGCGTGAAAGCCGTCGGGGGTCAGCCGGACCTGCTGCACGGTGGCCACCACGGTGCGGATCGCGCCGTCCTGATTGTACCAGGTGGGTTCCCCCATCGGGCGTAGGAAGGTGTTGATGATGGGCGCCATCCAGAGTCCCCAGCGGAGTACGAAGATCATGTTTTCCCCGAGGGATCGGACGCCCTCGCTCGAGAAAAGATTCCGGATCGGGCCGGTTTCGTGCTGAAAGGCGGCGCGCATGAATGTGGCGTTCAAGGCGAACAGCCAGGCGGGGATGGCCCAGACGATCACCCCGGCGACAGACTCGTAAAAGAAGCGGTTGACGCCACCGGTGATGGAGCCGAGCGTGATCGACCCCCATTTGTTCAAGACGGGATTAAAGGTATTGAGCGCCGGAACCTGGCCGATGGCAAGGTAGGCGTCAAACCGGCGGAGCACCAGCGCGATCTGGTGGCTGTCGAGATAGAATCCGATCGCGGCTCCGATCATTCCGCCCAGCAGGGATTCCATGATGATGATCCGCCAGGGGGAGGGACGCCCGATGCCCCGCCAGTACAGGAGCCCATCACGCAGCAGCGTGACCCCGGCATAGGTGGCGGCGCCGAATCCAAATCCGGTGAGGGCGCGCGCTCCCGTGCTGTCGCCGGAAATGTTGTGAACCAGGCACCAGCCAAAGCCAAAGCCGGCAACAAGGCCGCGGAGCCACAGGGTGCCGTCCAGCCAGGCTGACTTCAGTCTTGGGAAGAAGGCGGAACTGCCGTCAAAAGTCTCAATGATCGTTTTCAACAGCGGGAAGATAGCGGCCCCGATCAGCGAACAGGCAAGCACCGGTTGCGCGGTCAACATGTCGCGCAGCCAGGGGGTTCCGGCCACGGCGCCCATGGCCACAAGGATGCCCATGAACACTCCGCTGTACACGGCGCCGCGCTTCATCCCGTTCAGGGCTGTTGCCAGGCTGGTATTCCAGGTCGGAGAAATTCCACGGAAGGCTTCCAGCATCATTCCGGTCAAAAGATGGACCATGCCCCACAGGCCGGCCTGCGCTAGCATGACCGAAGCAATTATCCCGGCCCCGCGGATGACGGGAGAGGAGCGGGCCAGTTCCGGGCTTGATCCGAAATCGGCAATCCAGGCGGCCAGTACGGCTCCCGAGGCACACCCGGCCGAGACCAGGAGGAGCCGGAGGGAGGGTCGTTTCTTCTTGAGGATCAGGTTCAGCAGGGAGGAAAGGGCCGCGATGAACACCCAGAGAACCACGACACGTCCGAGTGCCGGTCCGCCCAGCTTCGCCAGCAGGATCGGGGATCCGAGTGTCAGTAACCAGCCCACGAGAAAGGGAATCACGACCAGCGTGACTGAACTGCGCAGGCTCCAGCCCCGGTGATGGACAAAAGCACGCCCGATGTTCACGCCGTGGTAGAGCAGGATCAGGCTGGCGGAGGTGAACGGCGAAAGGGCAATCACCTGTCTCCAGCAGGTGGGTGGGGTGAGGATTTCAACGCCGCCGCCCGCCGCAGCCAGCACCCCGGTTACGACGGCATCGGTGGCCAGATCCTGCACATTGGGCATGCGGCCCAGGATTCCAAAACGGATCAGGCTGCCAAGGCCCGCGCCCAGCAAGGCCAGCATGATGCCGGTGATCCAGTCGGTCGAGCTCTGAAGCCCTGCGGCATAGACGCCCGCCGTCAGTGCCAGTGTGGCGATAATGGCCAAGCTGGCCATCAGATCCCGGCGCCAGCTTTGAGCGGGGAAGGTGTGGGCTGAAAGGGTATTCCCAGAGTCGGAGAGGGGCATGTCGATCCTTGAGTTATGAAAGGGTTTCAGCACGGGGGCTGATGATTTCATTTTCGTGGAGGGACTGTCAATCGGCGGTTTTCTTGAGAAGCCAGGCCATGTTATCACCCAGAGCCGACATGGTCGTGGCGCCTTCCTCGTCTTTCTCAACATCGCCCTTGTCGCGGCCGAAGCCCATGTTCCAGTAGCAGGACCCGGGAACCAGCATTTGCTGGATCAGGAAGTAGTGGTTGATCGAATCAAAGGCATGGATGGCACCGGCCCGCCGTACGGCGATGACCGCCGCGCCCACCTTGCGACGCAGGAAGTTGCCGTTGGCGCGGGCGACAAAGCCGGTGCGGTCGATGAAGGCTTTCAGTTCCGGCGTGATGTCGGCAAAATAGGTGGGGGAGCCCAGTAGAATCCCGTCCGCCGACCGCATTTTTTCAATCCAGCCGTTGAGGTCATCATCCTGCACGCAACGGCCGTTTTTGTTCACGGTGCACTGGTAACACGCCATGCACCCGTGAAATACCTTACCCCCCACCTGGACGAGTTCGGTTTCAATGCCGTGGGTCTCGAGAACCTTGAAGACCTGATTGATGAGTCTGACGGTATTGCCGTCGGGACGCGGACTGCCGTTGAAGGCGATGACTTTCATGGGGGGCTCCTGTTAACTAAGTTGTACGGCGTATAATACCGCCTGGCGCATGCTGGCCGGGTTGGCTCTGCCCGTCCAGGCGATATCAAAGGCGGTGCCATGATCCGGCGAGGTTCGCGTGATGGGCAGGCCGAGGGTGAGGTTGACGCCGGTTTCGAAGGCCAGCATCTTGAAGGGGATCAGTCCCTGGTCATGATACATGCAGATGAAAGCGCCGGTGCGGGCGAGGCGATCGGGCAGGAAAGCGGTATCGGGAGGCAGAGGGCCTTCGACATCCAGTCCTTCCGCGCGGGCTGCCGCGATGGCCGGCTCAATCAGGCGTGCTTCCTCGTCCCCGAACAGTCCGTGTTCGCCGGCATGGGGATTCAGGGCGCAGACGACCAGTTTCGGAGTGCGGCGCCGGAGCCGTTCCATGGTGGCGGCGGTCAGGCGGATCGTCCGGAGGATGCCTTCCTGGGTGAGTTGTCCCGTCACTCCGGAGATTCCGGTGTGAGTGGTGACGAGGCTCGTGGTGATCTTCTCGGAACTCAGCATCATGCAGGGCGCCGCTGTCCCGGTGAACGCCCCGAGCATTTCCGTGTGACCGGGATAGGGGAGTCCTGCCAGGTGCAGCGATTCCTTATTCAAGGGCGCCGTGACAACGGCAACCACCCGGCGGGCCATGGCTTCTCGCACGGCAAATTCGACGCAACGGCAGGCGGCCATCCCGCCCGCCGCGGAAATACGGCCCGGTGCGATGGTGGCCAGATCGGGACAGGGGATGTCGATCAGACAGGGTTCCGTCACCGCGCTGCGGAACCAGTCTTCAATACGGAGGGCTGTTCTCGGGACGCGCAATCCCGTCAGTTTGGCGACACGGCGCAACAGTTCGGCATCTCCGAAGATGATGGGAATGGAATAGGCGCGAACCTCCTTGTCGAGCATCATGCGCAGACACAGTTCGGGGCCTATCCCGGCGGGATCCCCCATGGTCAGAGCAATCAGAGGTTTCTTTTTCATGCCCTCTTTATGGTGCGGAATCAGGCCCGGAGTCAAGAAGGACTATTTACGGGAGTGGACAATGAAAGGTGAATCGGTATGATTCGGCGCTTTGGGAAAATTCATGCGCAGTTTGCCGGGCATCACAATGGGGATGATTATGGCCGCCAGCCTCATCGGCGGGGCGGCGGAACCCTTGCCGTTTGACCGCGTCGTGACTCCAACGGCCCGCGACCGGCTGGATCCCGCAGTGTCCGGAACCTTCCAGCCCACGGCCGCAGGAAATCCGGAGTCGGCATTGTTTGGATCGGTGCGCACATCCCAGATTGGCCGGCATCTCTATCCCCAGTTTCATGAGGGGATCGACATCGCCCCGTTGCGGCGCAATGCGCGCGGGGTTCCCCTGGATGAAGTCCGTTCGGTGGCGGGCGGAGTGCTTGGCTACATCAACCGCCAACCGGGCAATTCCAACTATGGAACCTATGTGGTCGTGCTGCATGATGATCCGATGGGACAGGTTTATACCCTTTATGCTCACCTTGCGGGAATCACGCCGGGACTGGCGGCAGGCCAGGCCGTGTCGGCCGGAACCGTGCTGGGCCTGATGGGGAACAGTCCGGCGGGCATAATTCCCATGGCCAGGGCGCATGTGCATTTCGAAGTGGGGGTGGTAGCCAATTCCCGGTTCGGGAACTGGTTCAGGGCCCAGAAATTGAAGCCGGATCACGGCCTGTTCAATGGCCTGAACCTGTATGGAGTCAATCCCCTGGATTTTTTCCGGAGCCGGAACGCATCCGGGCGGGTGGAGTTCCGTCGGGTGCTGGCTTCGGTGCCGGTGGCGTTTAAACTTCTGGTTCCGGTTTCCGGTGCCCTGGACTATTTCCGACGCTATCCGTCCCTGTGGACTGGCGCACCCTTTTCCGGTTCATGGGTTGTGATCACCTGTTCCGAGGATGGCGTTGTGCTGGGCGGGCGTTTGCCGACACCGGATGAGTTGCGACGGGCCGATACGCGACGGGCGACCGTGCTCATGACGGATGCCGCAGTGTTGGGGCGCAATGGATGCCGGCTGGTCGTCTGCGACAAGGGCCGCTGGCGTCTGGGGGAGAAAGGATCCCGTTGGCTCGAGATCCTCGGCTACTGAACCGGCCGGGGTCCGCTAGTAACTCTGCTCGTCGGACGGGAAGGTTCCCGCTTCAACCTCTTCCCGGTAGGCCGTGAAGGCCTTCTGCATCTGCTCGCCAAGGTTGGTGTAGCGTTTGACGAAACGGGGGACGGAGTCGCCGGACAAGCCGAGCATGTCATGCGATACGAGGATCTGTCCGTCGCAATGCCGTCCGGCTCCGATGCCGATGGTGGGAACTTTCACGGCGCCGGTAATGGCCTTTCCCAGGGAGTGGGGGACGCATTCGATGACGATGGCAAACACCCCTGCTTTTTCGAGAGCCCGGGCATCGTTGAGCAGGTGATTGGCGTCTGACTTCTTTTTTCCCTGCACCTTATAGCCCCCGAGCTGGTGGATGCTCTGCGGGGTGAGTCCGATATGTCCAAGAACAGGGATGCCGTTCTGGACGAGCGTGGCGATCATGTCGGCTCGGAACGCGCCGCCTTCGATCTTGATGCCGTCGGCACCTGCTTCCTTCAGGAATCGCCCGGCATTGGTCAGTGCCTGCTCGGTCGAGGCCTGATAGGACATGAAGGGCATGTCGGCGACCACCATGGCCGTGTTGATCCCGCGCGACACGGCGGCGGTATGATGCAGCATCTGCTCCATCGTCACCGGCAGCGTGTTGCCATAACCCAGCAGGGTTGTGGCGAGCGAATCGCCCACCAGCGCCAGATGAATTCCGGCAGCATCGGCATAACGCGCGGTGGTGAAATCATAGGCGGTCAGGCAGGCGATCCTACCATGCCCCTTGAGGGAACGAATCCGATCCGCTGTCCATTGTGTATTCATGTCGTTTGTTATCCCTTGAACGTTCAGAAATTCAAACTCACGGAGGTGGCCAGGATGGTGTCGGCGTTTTTCTTTCCTTCCACGGGGGTGCTGTCGTAGCGTTCCTGATAGCAGACATTGAGGCTCAAGTCCCGGGTAATGTACGAGGCCACGCCTGCTTCGGCATTCATGTAGAAGATGTCTGGGT
>CAYOQM010000028.1:4447-16935 GCA_964406065.1 uncultured Verrucomicrobiota bacterium | reverse complement strand
CTCCTGTCATCTCGATGCGGAACGGGTCGGAGCCCTGTTGCCCGAGGTGGCCGGCGACGGGGTGAAGCTCCTGTTAATCGAGAATATCGGGAATCTGGTTTGCCCGGCGGCCTTCGACCTGGGTGAGCATTTCAAGGTGGCGCTGTTGTCAACGACCGAGGGAGAGGACAAGCCGGTGAAATATCCCACCTTGTTCAGCATGGCTCCCGTGGTGGTGCTGACGAAGATGGATCTGGTGCCGCATTTGGATTGGAACTTGTCGCGCTGCCGTGAATACCTGCGCCAGATTCATCCCGGCGTCTTTGTTTTTGAGCTAAGCGCCAAGACCGGCCAGGGCATGGATGCCTGGATTGAGTATCTTGAAAAACTGGCCCGGTGAAGGGTGCTCGAGTTTCTTTAAACTGCTTTAGACGGTTCATTTCATTCTGCAGCGGGGCGAGCGGGCGATTTTCGGGCTTGTTCAATCAGGCACTGCCGGGGAGTGTTGCGTTGAACCGTGGCTTGAGTTTCCGCCCATGATATGGCCTCGAGAATCAGACGCCATCGTTCCCGTGTATCCCAATGCCGGTCGCGCTTGAGTTCTTCCTGTTGCAAGAGATTATTCATGGCGCGTGATGGTTTTTTGTAATTCACGGATTCTGTCGTGCTTTCTCGATTCAGGCGGAATGCTTAATTGACAAGCCAGCATATCCTCATCCGATAGCCCATGATAGGCTGTTCCGGCGGCGGTGTGGCCTGATACAGATGATGCGAAAGCCGTGGCCCAGTCCTGCAATCCCTGTACCGAGCGAAAAATATCAATGGCGCCATGGGGACTGGTGAGGCAAAACACAGATTGTTGCGCCAACCATCCTTTCGGCTTGGCGGCCACGGGTTCCCACTCGGTCTCGGTTCGGCCCCATTCGGCGTTCAGTTCAATCAAGGCCGATTCACAACGCTGATGATTGGCAGCGTTGTCCTCGATCCAGACATCCACATCGAACGTGAGGACAGGTTTGTGACGAAGAAGAAAATTAACGCCCCCAATGAGCAAATAGCGAACTCCAAGACGGTTGAAGACGTCCAATATGTGCTCAATATTCATACCTGTAGAGTAACATCCCCACTGCGGTGCGAAAAGCGGGATTTAAGGCTTCCGTTGGTGAGATTCCCGAATTGCATCTACGCCTGCCGCAAACCAGGGAATTCCAGGCGTTGTCAATCAGCGGCGATGCCACCCGTGCCATGAAGGCAGCGGAAAGCGGTAAGTAATCGGGGTGGGTCAGCGTCTGCGGGCGGGACGAATCTACCAGATGACATTCAGGTTGGGATACCGGGACAGGGTTGAGTCGCACGAAATCAGTGACAGGTCGTGGGTCTGGCATTCCGCGATTAGAATCCGGTCAAACGGGTCGTTGTGCAGGTCGGGCAGGTTAACTGAACACTGGGCGATGCGCCGGGTCAATGGCATTTCGATCAGTCCGTGATGCGCCACAGCCCGGGTAAAGTAGTCTTCGGGTGACAAGGGGAGTTTGAGCCGCCCGCGTTTGACCAGTAACGAAATCTCCCAAGCGGAAACGATGGAGACATGCAGGGCCTTCGGATGGGTTCGGATTGAATTCCGGGCGGCGGCGGAAAGCCGCTTGGTATCCGAGGCCAACCAAACCAGAACATGGGTGTCGAGCAGGATCATCGCAGGGTTTCCGGCCAATCATCAGGTCCCAGCGGCGCCGTCGGGTCGCCTTTGAATACCCCGCCTCTCAAGGACGGATCGGTCGCCAGCGGATTGGACTTGGAATGCAAAGGCACGATTTCGGCAACCGGCACCTTGTGGCGGCAGATGACCACATGCACCCCCGTTCGCTCCACTTCGCTGACGATCTCAGAGAAATGCGTCTTGGCGCTGTAAATGCTCAATTCCGTTTTCATGCCTGCATAATACACCCGCGTGCCTATCTAGTCAAGTACGACTATAGTTAATTCGCATGACACATATATATAATACTATTTTACTAATCTGCGGAAAAGGCTCTACTGCTTCGTGCCGCAGGGAAGGCTCACAGGGCTACACGTGCGTCGATAAGGTGTTACAGCCGTGGACGAAGCGTTATGTCATCCAACCCCATACCATGGCGGAAGGAACAACCTGCATGGTTGCATTATCCCAGCCATGAGGGGAAAGGGCTTCCGCCAACGCGGAGGCTGCGGCCACGAGGCCAAGTTTCAAAACGGCTCCATGGCCGGGCATGATCTGCGGACTCAGAGCCGCGGCCAGCACAAGGGCGGCGTAAGACATGATGAAAACGGCGGCCGACCCAGATGTCAGCACTTCAATCTTGAAATGTAAGCCCCATTCGTTCAAACATATCCTATGTTTATGGATGGCAGTAATTTCCAACGAGAATTACAGCAAAACATGAGACCGCTGTTGTCTATCCTGCTGTTGCTTGTTCTGACGCCGTCTTCTTCCCAATCTCAATACACCCACAAACTCGCTGGCTACGAAGACCCGGAAGAACTTGCCATAAAGGCCAACAGGCAGAGGCTTGAACAAGACCAGAAAAACATCGCGAATCAGGAGTTTGTGATTGCCGAGTTCGAATCCCAAGCCCGAAAGGTCAGTCGAAACCTTGAGGTCCTGTCCTGTTCCCTGGAATACCAGCAGTCCCCGAAATTGATGAACTACCAAGCGGAGATTTACAAAGACCTTCAAGCGCGACAACGGCAGATAGACACCATGAAGCAATGGATGGAGACCGCTAGGCGTTTATTGCAAGAAAGCACCAGGCAAGTTAATGAGCAAGAAGTGGAATACAAGAGACGGAAAACTAACAACGATCCACAGTCAGCCGAGTTGCCGATTGATAAATGGGGAGATGAGATTCGAGAAAGGAATGAACGCCTCATAAAGGAAGCTGCCGAGAGGGAGAAGGACGGCGCTGTTCAGAATGCTCATCGAATAACGCAGGTGTCGGGTGAGAAGAACCCGTTTCCGGCAGGGCAACCGCCACAACTTTCTCCCGTTCTGAGAGGCGACGCCCCTGATGCGGCAGAGTTGGCCTTATGTGAACTGCTGGAAAAGAAAGCATCTGAACCAAACCCTGATATTGCCGAAATCAACCTCTTGGCTGCCAAGGGTCTTCCCGGCACAGAGAACCTCGACGTGGAGAAGACATTAAAGACTCTTGATTTGTGGGCGGCATGGGTTAAGCATGAGACGGACAGGCATCTTTACAAGTACAACAAGGCCCCCGAGGAGTACAACAATTCAGAAGCGTTCTTCCGCATTCTCGTGATGGTATGCACACTGCAGGAGGATTTCAAAATCTGCTACAACAAAGATCCAAAGATGCGAGCAGGTCCCGTTGAGGTCGTTCCAAACGACTTTACATTTTTCGGCAATCCAAGAGATTTGTTCATTCATGGTTTGACGGAAGGGGAACACGAGGGAACATGCGCATCGCTTCCGGTTCTCTATGTTGCCGTGGGAAGACGTCTGGGATATCCCTTGAAACTCGTCGAGTGTAAAGGGCATCTTTTCGTGAGATGGGAAGACAATAAAGAGCGATTCAACATCGAAGGAACAAACCGCGGGCTGAACTGCTATCCAGATCAGGAATACATGGAATGGCCGTGGCCGATATCAAAGGAAGAACAGGAAACCGGCATGTACATGAAATCCATGTCATCAAGACGCGAAGTGTCCGCTTTCCTGGAGTTGCGCTCTCTTTGCCTGAAGCAAAACAAGCACGAGAAACAGCACCAGACAGTGAAACTTTTTGCCGATAACCTCAGAAAACGGGAAGGCGTTGATCTTGACAAGTTGAACCGGCTCATGAGACATTATGCATCGAGTTCTGCTGACGGTACAGTCGAGTCAGTGTTGATGTATCAGACTTTGACGAATACGAATTCATGGAGGGCTCCAGGAGATGAAAGAGGCGCTCCGGGTAAACATACGGTGTTTGCTGCTGATCGTTTTGATTCTAAGTAGCTCCGCTCTTCAATCTCTGGCATACTACCATCCCGACGAAGGGCGGTGGCTCTCCCGGGATCCGATCACAGAAGAGGGATTTCGATCACAGATCAAACGTGAACTCCCCGTTCGACAAAGAAGAGAGTTTAGCAAAACGCTTACGCTGCCGCAGTATGTCTTTGTTTCCAACGAGTCCATTGGACATAGTGATCTTCTGGGGTTGGATCGTGACCTGCTCTTCTTTGGTCATATGTGGATAAGGTTGGACACATGGGATTTGTGTTGCAAGAAGACGGGACAGGTGGATTTGCATTTCCATCCCAATTGGGGTTCCGGTAGCGATTGGGATGTTTGGCCAATAGAAGACACACCGTACAGCCACTATGTCCAAATACACATTCGCTCAACATGCGAAGAGGATAGGCAACTGCTCGAACTATGGCAGAGCTTTCAGAATAGCCCGGACTCGCCGCGATGGGATCCTTTGTTCAACTGTTGGGTCCCAAGTATCCAGTTTGCGGACTGGGGAGTAGCCTCATTCCCGCCGCCGAACGCCACATATTCGCCTCCTGATTCTCTACCGGGATGGCCAGGGAACGGACAGAACAATTCTCCAGTAATTGCTTGGTGGCCCCCATAACGTGCAATCGGCGATCATAAGGTAAAGTAGAGGAATCTTAGGAGTCGTAAATGTTGTATCTGCTGGCAAGCAGTGTCTATTTGATTTTCGTAAGCGTGTCCGTGATTGCTGGTAAGAGAATACAAGTCACACGATTACAGATGACGCAACTGCTGCTCTTCTTTGTCGTCCCTCCACTTTCATGGTACTGGGCCACATTGCGACTATTGTCTGGCGGAACAGAGAAAGAGACGGTCTTCGTTCGGTTCCTATGTGCTGGAATAACGGTGCTATTATGTTCCTGTTTCGTGGGCTGGATGGGTTCTTTTAGCACAGCGTGGCAAGCACTAGGATTCATTAATCTTACGGTTACGTGGTTCATTGTGCCAGTATCATGTCTTATCGGAAGAATGCGAAGCAGGGAGTGAGAACGATGGGATGGGGAAAGAGACATGTATATGTCGCTGGCCGCAGCAGGCATGGCAACTGCGGATATTCGTGCACGACGCCCACGCTATCTTGGGCGGAACTCCAGCGATCTGAGTCTCTATCAGGTCCGTGCAAGTGATCAGTATGATGAAAGGGCGCCGTGTAATTGCCTTGTGCAAAGGATTGTTACTCAGGTCGGCGGTATTCGCTCTCTGCTTTCTGGTCTTCGGCTTTCTATGGGCGATCGTTGCGCTTTTGATCAGCACGAAAGTGACCGATTTGTCGAATGTCCAGAATTTGCCCGCTCTGGTCTCCGTCTTGACCCTCTTTTCTTCCTTGCTGGGAACAGTCTTCATTCTGCGCTGTCTACACGTTGTCGGCCTGTCTGATATACTCCGGACTCGTGCCGAATGAGTTGACGCTTGCTATTGTCTTCTCGCGCTCCGGCTCTACCCTCCGGCCTTTTCATGGCGTCTGCTTTTCATGCCCTCACTATACAGGTTGAAATCAACGGGAATGCGTTGATCTTGACAAGTTGAACCGGCTTATGAGACAGCATATATCAAGTCAAAACGCTGACGGTACGGTCGAGGCAGCGTTGATGTATCAGACTTTGACAAATAAGAATTCATGGAGGGCTCCAGGAAATGAAAGAGGTGTTCCGGGTAAACATACGGTGTTTGCTGCTGATCGTTTTGATTCTAAGTAGCTCCGCTCTTCAATCTCTGGCATACTACCATCCCGACGAAGGGCGGTGGCTTTCTAGGGATCCCATCGGGGAGCGGGGTGGAAGGAACCTCTACAGCGCACTGAAAAACAACCCGGTCAACCGAATCGACAAGTCCGGCCTTAGTTGCGGCGATGTCAGAGACGAGGGCTTCAACACTCCGGAGGAGAAGACAAAGACCGACGCCATGAAGGCGGCTAACCCGCCATGTCCCATCCCAAAGATCGAGTGCAAGTGTTTCTGTGACTCGGATTTGAAGGGTTACTACCAAGGCGGCACGGTGACAATTTGCCGAAAGTGGGGCGGCGCGGATGACGAGTATAGAAAGACTCGCAAACACGAACTCTCGCATGCATTCGACAAGTGTAAGGGCGCGCAACTGGGATGTGAGGGCGAAGAGCTCAAGGTTCGAATTTGCAGTGAGCTTCGTGCGTATTCATGGGGAAGTGGGATCAGCGACAAGCAGAAGGCAATTGATGCCGCAGTCGCTTCCACGAAGAAAGCATGTCCAGGCGCAGGAGGAGGAGGGTTCCAGGGCGACGTGCTTCTTTCTACGTTTGCCGAAATGCTGTATGGTCAATGCACCGGTCTTGGTGCAACCGATCTGCTTCCCACTTTTCCAGATCCTCCAACTCCGTAAGGAATCGAGATGTTCCACTCGCCATGGCCCTATGCGCTTTGTCTCCACCTGCTGTGGCCGGCGTTGTTGCTTTGCGGATGCAGTGTACCCATGAAATCATCTTCCTGTCGTCTTGAGGGTCAGTTGAAACAACTGCGGATTGGAAGCGATTCCCCGGATGTCAACCTTAGTCTTACAGTCGCCATCCGCAATGTCTCCGAATCACCATTCACGTCGAAGAACGTGTCGGACGTCGAAGTAATGCTGATTCCGGTGCAAAGGACGCAGACCGACCCCGTGTTCTTTCTCATGAAAAGGAAGGCGTCGACGGATATTGCCTACTCATCCGAACTCGACATTGACAAACGGCTGACCATCCGCGCTGGTGGAACACAGAGCGTCCCAATCCAAATGGGAAAAACGGGGGTCTACGCCGTCAACCTGCCCAAAGAACCAGGCAGTGCTCGCAACGAAAGAGAGATTCGATTAACGGACATCGCCCCCAACAGACCTTACAAGGTTGCAGTGACTCTTGAACTGGTAGGTGATCCCGTGCGCATTGACTCCACTACCCAATCAACACTCCGCAGTATCCTCCTCATCGAGCAAGACCCAGCAGTGTTCATCATTGAAAGCGGCGCGTATGTACTTAGGCAAATCCGCATGCCACCCGGTGCCGCTGACAGTGGACATGAGGAGCATCCCTCGACAAACAGCAAGTCGGATCATTGGAGCTTGACGGTACAGTCGAGGCAGCGTTGATGTAACAGACTTTGACAAATACGAATTCATGGAGGGCTCCAGGAAAAGAAACAGGTGCTCCGGGTAAACGGCCAAACGGGGAGGGTTCAAAGCGTCAAGTCTGTCCCCTTCGACAGGTCACGTTGAGCGTACTATTCTCTCGTTCAACGTCACTAGTCGTGAATCGTGCCCGGGGATTCATATCAGGGTTTTCCGCGGGGCAGGAATTGCGACCCGAGTATCATCATCGCGCCCATCCCGGCGTGTTGGGTTGCCAGCAGGAGCACAATCCCGCCTGCCAGGAAAGCCAGCCAGACGGCACACTGCAGGCCGGCCAGAGGCGGACGGGACAGGGTCCCGGCGCGCCGGATGTTCCGGATGCTGCTGCCGACCGCCGCGAGCCCCACTCCCAGATACAGCGCCAGAACCATGTAGACAAGCGGGGGAATGGCGCCACCCGTCCGGATGGGAACGCCGGGTGACGGAATCGTGGTGAACAGGAACAGCAGGTTGGCCTCGCCCAGGTACGGCGCGTGCGCCGCATTGGACAGGATCCGCGCCCCGAACCAGGTTCCATCGGGCAGGGGCCATGCGGCGGTGAGTATCTGGGACGAAAGCGTCCACGCATCGTCGTAGCGCCCGTTCGCGCGGGCGGCCGCCACGCCATACGCATTGGCGCTCGGGCCGAACCCGGCAATCACCGGACCGGAATCAATGTCGAAGAAGAACTCGCGGTTGGGAATGGACTTGGAATACTCCCTGAACCCGGAGGCGCCCAGCCGGTTCTGCCAGAATGCCGCCACATAACGGTCATACCAGTCCTGAGCGAGATCCGGGTACAGTTCGGGGCAATAGATGCAGACATAGGAATTGCCGATACCGCGTGAAACATCCTCCAGGGTACCGGTGTCGGGGTTGGCGAAATAGCCGGGCAGGCCGCAGGCATCCACCAGGGTTCCACGGAAGGCCCGGCGCTCGCGCTCGGCAAAGGCCCGATGGTCGGTGCCCAGCAGCGCGTCGGCCCGCCGGATCATGGCCACGGCGGCGAATACATCAATGGGATAGCATTCGCCCGGGTAGTCGTTGAGAATGCCATGCGGCGACGCATCGAGGGCGGCGGACAGTGATTCGACCTGCTCACGCAGCCGGGGGAGATCGCGTCCATCCCGTGTCAGGTTTTCCCGCGATATCATGGCCTGGATAAGCATGGCCCGGAAGAAGACATTTTCGCGATGCAGGTAGTCGGGCCCCCAATGGGTGCAGACCCAGGTATGATGGACGGGATCCATCACCAGATCCGCCGCCGCCTCGATGGCACCCCGGGCATAGCGGGTGGGCGCCTCGTCCGGTCGGCCGGGGTGACGCAGCCATTCCCGCTGGAGATTCTCCGTGGCGGCCAGATAGAACACCGACCCGAACATCGCCCATTCCGTTGCCGCCACATCATATAGCCCGACAGTCGCGGCCTTCCCGGAAGCGATGCGCTCGCGGGCCCAGCTCTCGTAGAGCGGGGTGAGATGGCGATGAACGCGCCAGGCTGCGCGGGGAATGCCACCGGGCTGGCGCAGGGCCGGATCCGTGAGGTCCCGGATGACGATCAGGCCGGGCACGACCAGAAACCACAGGGCGGCGCCGATGGCCAGCAGCGCATTGATTCGCCGGGCCAGAACGAGAAGAGAGTCGAGACGTTTCATGGGGATTCCTCCTTGCCTGTCAGGCCGACCCATTCCGTGATCAATGCGCATTCAATCCCGAAGGGGAGATATCCGGCATAGCCGAGAACCGGCATTTCGAAGATGTGAAACCGTCCGACATATGGCACGGTATAAATCCATTTCTCGAGGCTGGGGAGATTCCACATCTCCCAGAAGAATCCACAGACCAGCGCCGCGGTGGCGGCCTGCACGATCCGGCGCCAGTCACCGCGGCCGGGGTCGCTCAGCAGCGTGGATTGTCCGTTCAAGGCACGCAGCGAGGCGATGACCATGAGCGGCGCGAGCCACACCATGGGAAACAGGACATCGGGCCAGAGGCCGATGCCTGCGAGACTTCCCGCGGCGAGGGCCAGGATCAACCAGGCGAACCGGCGAGGTTGTCGTATTGTCGGAGCAAGCCAGCCGGTCAACCCGGCAGTCAGGCGCGGATACCCCGCCAGCCACGCGCGGGTCGCGGCGAAGGCGGGCAGTACGGTGGCAAAGGGCAGCATGGCGCGGCACACATAGGCTTCCGCCGACAGGTGTTCAACGCCGAGGTAGTGCCAGTTCTGAACGAACCGGTTCAGGTACTCGAAGAACCACCAGAACACCGCGCTCATTGGAAATAGCGCCAGATAGCGCCAGGTATCGTGGGTGAGCGGAGAGCGGCCGGTGCGTTTCACGGCCAGTGCGTTCATGACGGCAATATATGACAACCACAGGGGGGTAAACGTGAAAGGCTGGAATGCGCTGAACCAGGGAAACCGTGTCCACGCCAGCACCCAGGCCGCTGTCCCGGAACACAGGGCCAGCCAGCCCCACCAGGGAAAACGCCTCACGCCCTCTGTGCGAACCCGCGGGGCGGGCGATGAGGTCAGGATCCGTGCGAGGAACAGACCCGTCACGAGGATGATGAAAGCCGCCAGTCCGCAGAACGCCGGCCACGAGAAGGCCGCGTGGACGGCATTTTGTGTGCGGGGCGGCATTTCCAGGCAGGGTGCCAGCGGCCTGCCGGCCAACCAGACGCCCAGCAGCGGCATGCCGATCAACAGGGTCGTGCCGCTGATCCAGGAGAAGATCTTGCTTGTCATAGGTTGGCTCATACTCGCCTCCTTCGTCCGGTACGAACGCGATACCTGGGTGACTGTCAGGCGCCCACCAGAAGCTGACGCCGCCCGGAGACCGGCGTCACCCGCGCCGTCGCGCGATCCGGGGCCATCGACTGCCTGGCTTTCTTCAGGACATCGGCAAGGGCTGAAAGGTACTCGTCGAACCGCTTCAATCCCTTCTCGGTGAGCGTGATGGTGGTGCGCGGTTTCACGCCGACGAAGGTCTTGCGGATGCGGACGACGCCCGCCACCTCAAGCGCCTTGAGATGGCGGCTCAGGTTGCCATCCGTCAAGCCGCTCACCGTCTTGAGCTCCGGGAAGGAGAGCGGTTCAGCCGCGGCGCAGAGCGCGGAGAGAATGGTCATGCGGCTGGGTTCATGGAAAATGCGTTCCAGGGCAGGGATATCGCCTTCAAGTGACGGGTTCATCGGGATCATCTCCTTCCGTGTTCGATTCAGGTTCGGCCGGTTCTCCGGTTGCGCCACTACGTAAAATCAAGCCCCCGACACTCTCTCCGGCAAAGAAGACGAGTCCCATGGGCCAGGGGTTCATGAAGGTGATGAAGGGGAGCAGCAGGCAGACAATGCCGGCGGCCTGGTAAAACAGGCCCACGCCAATGATGCCGGCGGGCAGGGAATGGCGGTAGCCCATGTGAGCCAGTCCATACAGGCACATCCACACGCCGAACAGCAGGTCGTAATGGCACCGCAACACCAGCGCGAGACTGAGGACCGCGCCGATGGCGAGGGCGGGCATCACTTCCAGTGCCGGGCGCAGTTCGCTCCAGGGGTGCGTTCCGCCCGCCCGGCGGAAGAACCACAGCGCGAGACCGCCGTAGTTCAGGAGCAGGGCGGCCGTCAGGACCACGGCCCAGCCCGCAAGCTGGAGCGCGGGGGTCTGCAGCGCCGGGGTGCGATCCAGCACGAACGTGGCGGCGAGCGCCGCGCCGCCGCCGAGCATGCGTGCGGTTCCCGAATACCCCCGGAACCGCCGCCGTTCGAGGATCAGGTCCCGCATCCGGTCAACCTGCCCCAGTGCGTCATGGATATGGTGTGCGATCATGCCGTCGTCCTCCTGCGATGGCGCCATCATTTCATAGTGCAAATTACTTTGCAACACAAAGTTATTTGCCGCTGTAATGTTTTTTATCGCGGCGGCGCGTGCCCGGGGAGCGGGAGGACGAGTCGTGCTAGTAGGTGCGGCCCAGGAGCCGGCGGATCTTGTAGAGCATGATGCCCCAGAGGTAGACGAAGAAGCCCAGTTCCCCGCTGCTCATCTTGAGCCGGAAGATATGGGTGTAGCCCTTGAAACCGCGGTAGATCAGGTTGAACAGGAGGTTGTTCGGCCATGTGATCAGGCGGCGAGAGAGCGGAATCAGCGAGGGATACTCAATGCACAGCGAGAAGAACTTGTGCAGGTTCTCGAACTCGCGTTTCGTCCGGCCCTTGTTGATCGGCGATTCCACCTGGTAGGAGGCGTGCTGCTTGTGCGAGGGATCCAGATATCCCTTCTCGACGCAGTAATGGTAAAGCTCGGTGCGGGGATAGGGCTGGAAGATCGAACACCACGCATAGGCCGGTTTGACCCGGGTGTTGACCTGGATGGTCTCATACGCATTTTCAATGGTCTCATCGGGAAGCCCCACCATGTTCTGGGTCATGATCGAGATGCCGTACTTGTGGAACAGGTCGGCCGCCTCGATGATCTTGGCATTGGTCATGTCGCGCTTGAGCACCAGCTTGCGCAATTCCTCGTTGCCGCTCTCGACGCCCATGGCGATGGTGATGCAGTTGGCCTTCTTGAGGCTCTGCACCACTTCCTCGTTCACCAGGTTGGCCCGCACATAGCAGATCATGGGCAGTCCCACGCGCTGGCTGTAGACCTCGGCGAACTTCTTGAGCCAGACCCGGTTCATGATGAACAGGTCGTCGTGGAAATAGACGATCTTGAGCGGGTAATGCTTGCGGACCTCCTCAAGCTCCTGCACCACGTTCTCGACGCTGCGCAATCGGCAGTACTGCGTCTCGCCTGCTTCCTCGCGATACATCTTCTTCAGCTTGCGGTTGAAGCAGTAGGTGCAGTCGTAGGGGCAGCCGCGCCCGGCCAGGAAGTGCTTCACGCTGCTGTGGGCGTAGGCGTAGTACTTCAGGAAGGAGGCCCGGTCGGGGAAGGGCAGGGAATCGAGGTCATGAACCAGCGGCACAATCGGGTTCTTGATGACCTGCCCATTCTTCTTGACCCAGAGATTCGGAACCGTGGAGTAATCCTCGCCGGCCTGCAGTTTGTTGAGCAGGTTGACGATGGCGTCATCCCCTTCGCCGCGGCAGATGATGTCGACCTCCGGCTCGTCGATGATTTCCGGGAAGAAGGTGGGGTGGGGTCCGCCCAGGATGGAGATGAACGTCGTGTGCTGGCGCAACCGCCGGATCAACTCGAGGTAATACGGTTCCGAGCCGCTGGTGACGGAGAACCCGATCACGTCGGGCTTGTAGTCCGCCACGGCCTTGAACAGGTTGGGCTCCAGATTCGTCAGGAACAGGTCTGATTCGTGCCCGTGCTTCTTGACGTTGGCGATCAGGCACATGATCCCCATGG
>CAYOQM010000028.1:0-4437 GCA_964406065.1 uncultured Verrucomicrobiota bacterium | reverse complement strand
ATGGGTTCGGTGATATCAAGCGATGCCGTTTTATAGACAAACAAACACTTCATTGGTATAAGAGCCGCGAGAGATTGATAAACACCCCATCCAGTGGACATTTAACGATAACGGTTTCAGCAGTTCCCAACAAGCGAAATGAGCAATCCGGCCACCATCCTGCACCTGTGCGAGCATTTCGGCGACAAGCAGGTGTCCTTCCATGGCGTCTCCCGCCTGTTCGAGCTCTGGATCCCCGCCTTCGACAAGGCCCGCTTCCGGGTGTTGCTCTGCAGCCGCAAGGGGCCCGGCGAATTGGCCGACCAGCGGCTTAAGGCCGCCGGCATCAACCCGCTCTACCTCGGTTATGGCAGGATGGATCCGCGCAACCTTTTCAAACTCATGGCTCTGGTGCGGCGCGAAAAGGTGGACCTCATTCACGCCCACGGTTACGGGGCCTGCACCTGGGGCCGGATTGCCGGCCTCCTGCTGCGCACGCCGGTGATTGTCCACGAGCACTGCAACTACGGCACCGTGCCGGCATTCCAGCGTCCGGTGGAGTGGGCCCTGGCGCGGTTTACCGCGCATGCCTACGCGGTTTCGGAATCCACCCGCCAGTTCACCATCGAGAAGCGCTATATCCCCGCCCGCCTGGTGGAAACGATGTATAGCGGGATTCCGCTCGATCAGATCCATAAGGCCGATCCCGCCTGGATCCAGACCTTCCGCAAGGAGCAGGGGCGCCTGCCCGCCGACAAGATCCTTGGCGTGGTGGGGCGGCTGGAAAGCCACAAGGGGCATCTCGATGCCTTCAGGGCGCTTGAGGAGATGGTGAAGGAACGCTCCGATATCTATCTCTGGGTCCTGGGCAATGGCCGGTACGAGGAGACGCTCAGGCAGTGGGTCAACGATCACGCCCTGGCCGATCGCATCACCTTCCTGGGCTACCGTTCCGATGTGGTGAAGGTCATCCAGTGCCTTGACGTCCAGCTCTTCCCCAGTCATCAGGAAGGCACGCCCAGCACGCTGTTTGAAGGCATGGCGGTGGGGAATGCCTGTGTGGCCTCCACGGCCGACGGGCAGGGCGAGATCCTGCGCGACGGCGAGGATGCCCTCCTGTTTGCGCCCGGCGACACCGGGGCACTGGCCCGCCTGACTCTGAAGGTTCTGGCTGATCCCTATCTGACCCGCCGCCTGCGCCTGAACGCCCTCGCCCGCATCAAGGATTTCGACATGAAGTGCTGCCTCGAAAAGATGGAAAAGAAATACGGCGAACTTGTAAAATGACTGCCCGCTTATTACAACTTCTGGGCTTGCCGTACAGTTGACAGGGCAGGTTTATAACGGAAGGAAACAAACCATGGCTTACGCTCTTCCCAAGGACGAACTGGATTATCTGCGCGCTCTCGCCCGGCGTCAGGCCGAAATCGCCGCGCTCCCGGTCATGGCCGAACGCCGGAGGAAGTGGACGGATATGAACGACGCCAAGCCCGGCGCCCGCCCGCCCTTCGTCATCGAAACCTGGACCTTTGCCCGCGATTTCATGCCGGACTCCATCCTGAAGTGCAAGACGGAATACGGACGCTACCGGGAGCGGACTTTCCTCACGAATATCCGGCACCACGAGATCCTCAACGACGATCATGTCTGCCCCGATACCTTCGATATCGGCTGGCACGTGTGGTGCAATGAATTCGGCATCGAAATCCCCACGCACTACGAAAAGGATGCCGAGGGCGTGGTGATGGGGTATCACTTCGATTGTCCCATCAAGGATCTCAATGACGGATTTGAAATGGTCAAGCCCAGCACCTTCGGCGTCAACCGCGAGAGCACGATGGAGGAGAAGGCGTTCCTGGAGGACTGTTTCGGCGATCTGCTTCCGGTGACCTTGCGCTCGGGCACCTATGGCAACAATAACCTGACCCAGCGGCTGATGCGGCTGATGAGCATGGAGACGTTTTTCACGGCCATGTATGACTGCCCCGACAAGCTTACCGCCGTGCTGGCCCTGTTGCGCGACAATGCCGCCCGCATGGCCCGCTGGGCCGAGCAGGAGGGCTTGCTGGTGCTCAACAATGCCAACCAATGCACCTGCGGCACCTGCTATAACTTCACGACTCTCCTCCCTAAGGCTCCCTGCGCCCCGGGTCAGGTCAAGCTCAAGGACATGTGGAGCGTCATGGACAGCCAGGAGACCGTCGGGGTCTCTCCGGAGCTTTTCCACGATCTCGTCTTCCCGCATTACCGGGAACTGGCCGAACTGTACGGGCTGGTCTACTGGGGATGCTGCGAGCCGGTGGATCCGATCTGGGAGAGCTCCATCAGCAAGCTGCCCAACCTGAAGGCCGTCTCCATCTCGCGCTGGGCGAACCAGAACACCATGGCCGAGGCATTGGCGGGGAAGGGGATTGTCTACTCGCGCAAGCCGAATCCCAACCTGCTCGGACTGGATGTGAAGCTGAACGAGGAGGCCTGGGCGGCTGAAATCCGGGACACCCTGACGGCCACGGCGGGCAAAAACATTCCCCTGGAATTCGTGGTCCGCGATGTCTACACCATGCACGGCAATCTCGACAAGCCGCGCCGCGCCGTGGAGATCGCGCAACGCGAGATCGACCGGTTTTTTCCCGAGAATTAACAAGAAACAACATGTCAGGAATCTCATGAACCCACGCAACCTGTTCGCCGACAACCAACCCAAGGACTGCTTCAACTACCGCCGCGACTGGGAAAACCAGGAGGTGACCCAGATCAACCGCGAACTCCTGCACGCCCCCTGGGGCGCGTATGAGAGTTTGAAGCAGGCCCTGTCCTGCGACCGAAACGCCTCCGCCAACGTGCTTTCCCTTGACGGCCAGTGGAAATTCCATCTCGCCGAGTCCCCGGAAACCGTTCCGGCCGGATTCTGGAATGCCGGCTTCAATACTTCCAAGTGGGCCGACATCCAGGTTCCTGGCAACTGGGAGGTGCAGGGGTTCGGCAAGCCGATCTATACCAACGTCATTTATCCCTTTCACCTGAACCGGGACGAGGCCTATCTCCAGAAGCCGTCCCTGGCCGGCGCCAACACCGATGAGCGCTACCTGATGAACCCGCCGTTCGTGCCGCGGAGCAATCCGACCGGCTGCTACGTGCGGACGTTCAAACGGCCCGCCGCCTGGAAGAACAAGAGTATCTTCATCGACTTCAACGGCGTGGAATCGGCATTTTATCTCTGGTTGAACGGCAAGCCGGTCGGTTATTCGCAGGACAGCAAACTGCCCTGCCAGTTTGACCTGACGCCCTTCGTCCAGTCCGGCGTGAATACCCTGGCCGTCCAGGTCATGCGCTGGTCGGACGGCACCTGGCTGGAAGACCAGGACTACTGGCACATTTCCGGGATCTTCCGGTCCGTGCGCCTGGTGGCCAAGGCGCCGATCCACCTGCGCGACTGGTTCATCCAGGCCACGCCGGACGAGCACGGCGAGGGCGCGGTCTGCCGCGCGGAAGTCCATTTGAAGGAACGGGCGGGCTACGCCGATCATACGGTCCGCCTGCAACTCTTCGACGCCCAGGGGAAACAGGTGGCGTGCGAGGAACGCCGCCAGAACCTGGGCTGGCCTGTTCCGGGACACAAGGAGTACGGCATCACGTTCGTCCTGAAGCTGGATTCGGTGAAGAAATGGTTTCCCGAGACCCCGACCCTGTATACCGCTGTCCTGACCCTGATTGCGCCCGACGGCACGGAGGTTGATTGCGAGTCCTGCCGCGCCGGGTTCCGGCGTATCGACATCCGGAAGAACGTGATCCATCTCAATGGCGTGCGCATGATCTTCCGCGGCGTCAACCGGCATGAACACGCCTTCGAGACCGGCCGCTGCGTCTCCCGTGAGCACATGCGACGGGAAATCATCGCCATGAAACAGCTCAACTTCAACGGGGTACGCACCTGCCATTATCCCGACGACCCCGCCTGGTACGACCTGTGCGACGAACTCGGGTTGTGCCTGGTGTGCGAAGCGGATCTCGAAACCCATGGGGTGACCGGCCTGCTCAGCAACAATCCCTCGTGGGCGGGAGCGTATCTGGAGCGCGCCGTCCGCATGGTGATGGTGCACAAGAACCATCCGTCGATCGTCTCCTGGTCCTTGGGTAACGAGTCCTGGAAAGGCCCCAATCACGCGGCGATGGCGAACTGGATCCGCTACTACGATTCCAGCCGCCTGGTGCAGTACGAGAGCGCCGCGCCGGAGGCCATCATCTCCGACCTGCGCGGGTGGATGTATGCCAGTCCGCACGATATCATCAATATGCTGGCCGATGCCGCTGATCAACGGCCGATCGTGCTGGTCGAATACCTCTACCAGATCCGGAATTCCGGCGGCGGTATGGTGATCTTCAACGAGTTGCTGGAACGGTTTGAACGCTTCCAGGGCGGCTTCGTCTGGGACTGGCAGGACAAGTGCCTGGTCGCCA
>CAYOQM010000027.1:0-17047 GCA_964406065.1 uncultured Verrucomicrobiota bacterium | reverse complement strand
TCATGACTTCCTTGATGAGTGGGATCAGGTGGATAAGCCTTGATTCCTGCTCGGACTGCCGGCTGAAGGTCAGGATCTGCTTGACCAGATCCTTGGCGCGGTGGCTGGCCTTGAGCACCTCGTCGAGGTTGGCGCGGATCGGATTTCCGGGTGCGGAAGTCAGCAACGCCATTTCAGTGTACCCGATGATCGGGGTGAGGATATTGTTGAAATCATGGGCGATGCCGCCGGCCAGGGTTCCGATGGCCTCCATCTTCTGCGCCTGGCGGAGCAGCCGCTCGTGCTGGAGCAAGGATTCTTCCGCGCGGCGGCGCTCGGTGACGTCCTGGATCTGGAGCATGAACCCCTTGGGATTGTAGTCGGCGTCAAGACCGAGGTTGGTGATCAATAGGTCGAAGTGGCATCTGCCGCTGCGGGAGGAGGTGTATTGCCGGTTATTCTTTGCGGCTTCGAAATCGATCATCGTCTCATAGCGAACCGTTCCTCCTTTCAGCAGGGTGGCCCGGGATTCACTTGTCAGATCGCTGGATTCAAGCAAATGCGTGGCTGCGAACAGGGATCGCTCGCTGAGCCCGAACATGGCCAGGGCGGCCTGATTGACTTCGGTCAGCTCGCAGGCGGGGCTGTACAGCGCCACGCCGATCGGAGACCGCGTGAAGAAGTCGGTAAAACGCCGCTCACTCTCCTTGAGCGCGCGCTGGGCCTGGCGCCGGGCGGTGATGTCGTGGGTCGTGTAGAAGACGACGGGCTGCTGGTCAAGATCCAGAATACGGAGCGTGACTTGGACGGGAATTTCCTGTCCGCCCTTCGTTCGGAGTGAGAGTTCGGTCGTCAGGGATCCGATGTCGCCTTGAGGATCGGCGGCGTCGGGGAGGCGCGCGTCGCGCCATCGGTTGAGCAGTTGAGCGTAACGCGGGGTGCTGTCCGCGCCGGCGTTGATTTCGATGTCGCGGGGGGAAAGCGCCAGCAGTTCCTCCCTGCGGTAGCCGAGCTGGCGACAGGCGGTGTCGTTGACCTCGATGAATGTTCCGGGTTTGCCGGAGGCGTCCATGCCGTGGACTAAAAGAGGATCGGGCGAATTGTTCAACAGGGTCTGGAACCACTGCTTCAGGCGGGTCGCCTCGTTTTCCCGGCGAAGATGGTCGTCCATGTTTATCAAAAGCTGACGGTTGGCGGCCATCATCCGGCGGGTCTGGTTGTGGAACATGCGGCGGATCAGGATCGCCGAGACGGCCACCAAGATTCCGAGCCCTATCACTCCCGCCGCGGACAGCAGCGCCAGGGCGGCGGCGGAGTGCCGGGGTTTGTATTGAACCCAGGCGGACAGCGAGGTGAAGTAGGGCGACCCCGCTGTCTGCCGTCCGCGGCGGAGTTCCTCGTCGAGCGCGGCAATCAAGAGCGCATTCCCTCCTTGGGCCACGGCGAAATGAAAGGAGACCGGTGCGCTGACCAGGGGATTCGGTCCCAGTCCGTAATCAGGGCCCAGGTTGTCCCCGATGAAGTGATCGACCAGTCCGGCCTGGGCATGCCCGCTCCGAACAGTGTCCAGTACATCCTCGTACCGCTGCATTTCGACAAACTGGCAGGTCATGGGGATGGCCTTGACCGCTTCCAGGAAGCGGGTGTAGTGGATGTCACCGCGCAGAACGGCCACGGTTTTTCCGTCGAGTTCCTGCAGGGCGGGCCGGGGCAGCGGGGTCCGGGTGAAAATCTGGCCGTAGGAGGACAGCATGGCGTTGGTGCCGTAGTTGAGGATGTCGGCCCTGTCAAGAGGCTGCGGGGCGGGGACGATCAGGTCGATTTCCCTCCGCCACATCCGGTTCATGATGCCGGCGCGCGAGTCCATGACGTAGGTTAAGGTCCATCCGTTTCGGGCGGCCGTGGCCTCCAGGATATCGATACCGATTCCACGGGGGGCGGTATCGTTCTTGGCAAAGACGGTCAGGGGAGGTTGCAGATAGACGCCTACCTTGACGGGGATAGCCTGCAAGGGGAGGATGGCCGTCCCCAGCAGGAATAAGGCAAGTAGTCCCGTTTTCTTCATGAGCCCGTAACCAAGGTACAAGTCAGGACTCTAGCAGAATCACAGGAGGGAATAAAAGGGGAATGTTCCCCGCCATGGAGGGTTAAAGAATGGAGGCGCGGATCGGATTTGAACCGATGAATAAAGGTTTTGCAGACCTCTGCCTTACCACTTGGCTACCGCGCCGGAAAAAACCAAACCGCCGCTGGAGGGCGGCGGCAGGCTGTGTATACTGTCGAAACTATTTTTTCGCCTTGCCCTTTGCGAGGGTCTTGGCGGCCTCAACCTTGCGCTTGATTTGGCGGATACGACGTTTACGTTTGGCTCGTGTTCTAAGTTGTTGTCCCATAATGGGGAGGGGTGATACCAAAAGCCCTCCCGCCCTGTCAATGGCGGAGTGGGCGGGGAATATTATTCTCGCCATTTGTCGGCGGCAGGGGAGAATATAGGACGTGAATTCGAGATGCCGTATTTTGACCCTGCGCCTTCTCCTGGCAGGGGCGTTATCCCCTGTCGTTCAGGCGGCGGATGATGTCGCCTGGAATAAACTCTCTTCCACCCATTTCATCATCCTCTACAGCGGTGAGGATCGTGAGTTGCCCCGGACGGTGGCGGAGCGCGCCGAGGCCTGTTACCAGACGATCGCCGCCGATCTGGGCTACACGCGCTACCAGAAATTCTGGCTCTGGGACAACCGGGTTAAGATCCTGATCTACCCGACCGCCGCCGCCTTCACCGCCGCCTGTCAGGCCCCCGCCTGGGCCATCGGCCGGGCCAGCGTCGAGCGGCACGAAATTGCCGGATTCCGCCAGGGGCGCGACGCCTTCCTGGACTCCCTGCTGCCCCATGAACTGTCACATCTCATTCTAGGCGATTTCATCGGACGCGAGCACGTTCCCCTGTGGCTGAATGAAGGGTTTGCCCAGCAGGAGCAATCCAGGGGCCGGCCCGCGAGGGAGTTCCTCCCGCTGCGGACGTTCCGCCTCAAGGATCTGATGACCCTGGATGTCCGACAGGAACCCGATCCGGTGCGCGTCTCCCTGTTCTACGCCCAGTCGGCCAGTCTGGTCGGATTTCTCATCAGGACACGCGGCGGCGAGGCTTTCGGGGCATTCTGCCGAGGATTACGGGACGGAAAATCCTGCGAGGCTGCCCTGGCCGCAGCCTATCCGGGCGATATAACCTCGCTGGAGAATCTTGAGGAAAAATGGCTCAAGAGTCATGACGTAACAAAATAGCCCGGAAAAGACCAATACAAGGGAAGAGGACTCCTGCCTGACTACTGGGTTCCCTCGAGAATCTTCCGGATGCCCGGTTCGCGCGCCTCGATGCTCTCGCACAGTTTGAACTGCACCCGGGCCCGGTTGAGATTCTGGCCCTCGTGGCGGATCTTGAAGTACTGGTCACCCGCCACGTAGTCGGCAAAGAAGCGCAGGCCCAGTTCAAAGGTGATCAGCCGGATGCTGTCGAACAGATAATGACGGTCAGCAGCGGTGAGGAACTGCCGCGCGAACGTCATGTAGCCCTTGACGATGATCTGGCAGAGATCCGTGTCAAAGAAGACCTGGTTGAGATCCTGGGCTTCCTCGCCCGCCGGGTTACAGCAGGATCTCAGGCAGTCGCCGAAATCGTAGTGGATCAGTCCCGGCTTCACGGTGTCAAGGTCGACGATGCAGGTTCCCTTGCCGGTCGCGTCGTCGATCATGACATTGGCGATCTTCGGGTCGCCATGGATCGGCCTCAGGATCAATTCGCCGCGGGCACGGGCCTCCTCCAGTACCGAACACCAGGCGCGACGGTCCTGGATGAAATGATGGCACCTTCGGGCTTCGGCGGAACTGTTTAGCCGCGACACGCCCTCGGGCGTTGCCAGCGCCTGGTCGAGTTTGGTCAGGTACCCCGGAGTGATATGAAACCCCACGAGGGTGTCGTGCAGAGTTTCAGGCGGAATATCGCTGATCAGGCGCTGGAATTGGCCGAGCACGAACCCGGCTTCGTGAGCGTGCTCCGGGCTCTGCACGCTCTCGTAGGAATGTGCCGAGGCGATCAGGGAAATGGCCCGCCAGCTTTCACCGCTGCCGTCGGTAACGAAATCCCGCCCGTCCTTGGTGGGAATGATGCGCGGCAGCTGCCAGATCCGGTCGGATTGGTGCGCCTCCTCCTCGAGGCGGCGGTGAACATGTTCCGTGACCCGCTTCATGTTCTCCATGATGAACGCGGGATTGGGAAACACCTTGGCGTTGATCTTTTGCAGGATGAAGCGTTCTTCGGAGAAGGTCGTCCGGAAAATCACCAGGTAGGTGTCGTTCACGTTGCCGCTTCCGGTCGCCTCCACCGCCACCAGCCGCCCCTTCACATCGAACTGCCGGGCCATCAATGCCGCTTTCATAGTTCCCCCTTTCGGTGTCCGTTACTCCAAGCGGGATGACCCTAGCGAAAAACGGGCCTGCTGAATAGCATCGAATGCGGCCTCATAAGGGGATTGGGGCGGCGTCAGACCCCTCGCCGGCCAGGAAAGGTGATATTGATTGTAAGATGGCGGGTCGGGAATATAATGCAGGGTTTCTGGGAAGGATCAGGGATCGGACATGACTCGTGATGAGAATCGAGTGATCAGTGAAGAAAAACCTGTCGTGCTGGCCGCCGCCGCGCATCCGGACGACATCGAGTTCATGATGGCGGGAACGCTCCTGCGGCTGAAGGCGGCGGGGGCGGAGATTCACATGTGGAACCTGGCCAACGGGCACTGCGGCACGGCCCGCCACACGCGCGAGGACATCATTCGCCTACGGGCCGCCGAGGCGGAGGCCTCCGCCCGGCTGGGCGGCGCCCGATCCCATCCGGCCCTGTTCGACGACCTCGGCGTGTTCTACGACCCGCCGTCGCTGGCGCGCGTGGGTGCCGTGGTGCGCCAGATCCGGCCGGCCATCATCCTGACTCATTCCCCCCAGGACTACATGGAGGATCACCAGAACGTCTGCCGGCTGATGGTGACGGCGGCGTTCGCGCGCGGCATGCGAAACTTCGAGACGCACCCGCCGCAGGACGCCTGGGACGCGCCGGTGGCGGTCTACCATGCGATGCCGCACGGACTCGCCGACGGACTGGGCCGGCGGATCCAGCCCGACGCCTATGTGAACACGGCGTCCGTCATGACCCTTAAACGTGAGATGCTCGCCTGCCATCGCAGCCAGAAGGAATGGCTGGATGTGAGCCAGGGCATGGATGCCTACCTGAATGAAATGGAGCGGATGAGCGCCGAGGTGGGCCGGATGTCCGGCCGGTTCACGCATGCGGAAGGCTGGCGCCTTCACAGTCGTCTCGGATTTGGCCCGGAACAGTTCAATCCACTGGAACATCTCTTGAAAGGAGACTACAATGGCGCGACCGCTGAGTAAACAGGCCCCCTCATGGTGGGATTACACGACTCTGGACAAGGATATCCTGGAGGATGCCGCCCGGCTGAAGCCGAAGGATCTACTCCAGCTGGCACGCCCCGGGTTTTCGGTGAAGTTCTATGACACGGTCGAGGATTTCTACACCGCCGAAGCCCTGGAATATATCGAGGCCTGGAAACAAACCACGGCCGACACCCCCGCCGGCATCTGCGGTCCGATTGGACCGACCGAGCAGTTGCCGTTGGTGGCCCGCATCGTCAACGCCATCGGGCTTGACCTGCGCCATGCCCATTTCTGGGGCATGGACGAGTGGGTGCTGGGCGGCAGGGCGGTGGCTGAATCGCATCCCCTCTCGTTTGCCCGCTGCGACAAGTCCCTGTGCTTCAACCGCATCGACAAATCCCTGCGCATGCCTTCAGGCAACCTGCACTTTCCAACCACCGGATCGAATGCCTACTCGCGTAGCTACGATGCCATCCGTTGCGTCCTGATGCAGGGCGGGCAGGGGGAGATCAAGCACTGGGCTTTCAACGATCCCCTGCCGCGCGAGGGAAAATACCGGAATGCCCCTCCCAGCCCCGCCGAGTACCGTGCGCTCAAGACCCGGCGGGTCAAGTTGCACCCCGTGACCATCACCCAGAACGCGCGAACCTCCGGCGGCGGAAATGTGTCGCTTGTCCCCTCTGAAGCCGTGACCGTCGGACCGCATGAGACCTGGAAGGCGGAAAAGGTCTCGATCTGGCATCCCGGCCATCACGACAACCCCTTTGGGATGCGCCTGACGGCCCTGATGATCTCCAAGGGGATTCCGGATGCCGCCGTGCCGATGTCGCTGCTCGCGGAGCATCCGAATGTGCAGTTCAACTATTTGCGTTCCGCCATCGGCACCGTGGCCGTGGATATGCATTGAAAAGAGAAAAGAAGGAGAGTGACCATGAAGATAGCCGGCAAACTGGTTGAAATATTTGACACCGTGAAGATCAAGGAGTCTTTCCAGAAACGGGAATTCGTCCTCGAATACGCATCCAATCCAAAATATCCAGAAGTGATCAAGTTCGAATTGGTCCAGGACAAATGTACCTTGCTGGACGGGTTCAAGGTCGGTCAAGACCTGTCGGTCGACTTCGATCTGCGCGGGCGCAAGTGGACGGATCGGAATGGCGCGGTCAAATACTTCAATACCCTGCAGGCCTGGCGCCTCAGCTCGGGTCATGAGTCCGGCGGCGGTGGGGCGGAAGACGAGGGAGCCCCGCCCGACGTGGATACGGAGGACGTCGGCGCTGAAAAGGACAATCTGCCGTTCTAGGGACTGCTTCAGGCTTGACTCAAAAGCCCCCCCTGTCCCACACTCCACGATCTTTCCGCGCCTGTAGCTCAATTGGATAGAGTGACAGCCTCCGAAGCTGTAGGTTGCTGGTTCGATCCCAGCCAGGCGCACCATACCGGAATCAACAGGAAGAGGTCGGTTATACTGCTCCCCCATTCCGCTCGAAGAAGATCATGCTTGTCCTGATTTGAAGGGGGATGCTATTCCTATTGTCCGGTGTTGCCCGCATTCGGGCGGTCGTGTTCCGTGGGGGTAAGGAGTTAACACTATGTGGTCACGTTGTGTCTTGGCGATCGCCGGAGGGATGGCGATGGGATTCTTGTCCGGGTGTCAGACTCGGGAACGGGTGCCGGATTACCTTCCTCGTGAAGTTGTGGCCAACCAGGTTGGGAATGCCATCGTGTACCAGACGAACGATCCCAGGCTGGGCACGGCGACCAACACAGCCACAGCCGTGGCACCCGGAATCGCAACCCCCGCCAGGCGTTCGCTCTATGGCCAGCCGGAAGGCGTGTCGATTTCCGACAAGGGACTGCGTGAGGCGACCCTGATCTGGGCCCTGCCGCAGGAGCAAGTCTATTGCTACCGGATCGAGCGTGCAGAATCCCCCTCCGGGCCTTTTGTGAAAATTGCGGAACTCTCCCCGCGCAAACTTCAGTACCGTGACAACGGCTCGCCCGAGGCTCCCTTGAGGGATGACACCACCTACTACTACCAGATCGTGGCCGTGCTCGAGCGCGACGGGCAGGAAAGCATTCCCTCGAAACTGGTGCAGGCCCGCACCGCGCCGCCGCCCCTGCCGCCACCCGAGGTCAGGGCGTCCGCCTCCAGCTCCCGCGCCGCGACCGTCGCCTGGCTCAGTTCCCCGTCCGACGGCGTCACCTGCTACCGCATCGAGAGGGCGCCCGCCGTCGCGCCCGGCCCCTATGAACGCGTTGGCCAGGTGCGTTCCACCTCCTGGGTCGACGGCGGCACGCCGCAGTCCACACTCAAGGACAGCACCCGTTATCTTTACCGGGTTATCACCATCAACCGCGTGTTGGCCGAGAGCGCTCCCTCCGCGCCTTCCGAAATGACCACCCTGCCTCCGCCCTCCGTTGTCCAAAAAGTTGCCGCCGTGTCGGACGAGGTCCGCTGCGTGCCCCTGTCGTGGGCGCAAAGCCCGGAGCCGGACATCGTGCGGTATGACGTCTACCGCGGGAGTGCCGCCGCCGGGCCGTTCGAGAAAATCGGGTCCGCCCCGGGCCGGACTTCGCTGTCCTACCTGGATGGCGGAGCCAATCCCGGAACGCTGGAGGACGAGGCGGTGTATTTTTACCGGGTCCGCTCCGTGAATGACGTGACGGCAGAGAGCGCCGACTCCGAGGTGGCCCGCGCGGTCACGCGGGGGGTTCCGCCCGAGGTTGAAAACATCAGACTGGTGGGGAATCGTCCCCGCGAGATTCCGGTCAGCTGGTCCGTCAATGCCGACAAGGCCGTGCAGGGTTATGAGATCTGGCGGGCGGAGGAGGGCGGCGACGAGTGGATCCAGTTGATCCGCCTCACCGGGCGGGACAAAACGAATTACCTGGACCGCGGCGAGATCCGGCCACGATCCGGCCTGGGTCAGCTCAAGGACGCCACGGTCTATCACTACAAGGTGATTGCCTTCAACCAGGCGGAGGTGCGCTCCTCGGCCTCGCCCCCGGTCAACGCCCGCACCAAGTACCGCCCGGTGACCCCTGCGGGGCTGCAGGTCACCACCAATCTTCCCCTGTCCATCCGGATGGCGTGGAAGGCCAACCCGGAAAAGGATATCGCAAGCTACGTGGTCGAGAGCAGCGATTCGGCCTCGGATTCATTCCGGAAACTGGTCGCCGTGCCGGCCGCGCGCGAAGGCGGCCTGGCGGCCTGTGAAATGGCGCTGGATTCCGGCACGGTGCGGTATTACCGGGTCAAGGCGGTTGACGGGGACGGCCTGGAGAGCGACTGGTCGGCGGTCGGCTACGGTCGCGCCAAGCCGGTGCCCGAGGCCCCGGGTTCAATCCAGACAAAGCCGGAGGGAACCAATGTGCGCGTGGCGTGGCAGGCTCCCGTTCAAAAGGATGTGCGCCGCTACAAGGTCTGGCGCAAGAAACTGTTCGGTTGGGAACTGGTTTCGGCCACGGAACAAACGAGCTACCTGTTCGAGTTCACTGAACTGTCGAAACCCATGACGATCGCCGTTTCGGCGGTGGACAAGGATGAGTTGGAAAGCGACCGAAGCGGGTCGCTGGAGATCAAACCGGGGATGTGAATGCTGACGGAGGCCCTGCGAACGTGAATACGCCATTTGCCTATCTTTCATCGGTTGAACTGACGGATGTCGGTCGGCGTCGGAAGAACAACGAGGATTCCCTGATACGGGTTCCGGAGGCGGGGCTGTTCTGCGTGGCCGACGGCATGGGCGGGGTCCAGGGCGGGGGGATCGCCAGCCCGGCCTGCGTCGACGCGCTGCAGAAGGAATTCACCGCATCACCCGATGCGGCGTATGCCGTCACCGCCGAGGCTTCCGCCAAGTTGGTCGAACGGGCCTTGAACAGCGCCAGCAAATGGATCAAGGATCGGGCCGAGTCCATCGGGGTGAGCGGAACCGGCAGCACGGCGGTGGCGCTGGTGTTCGATCGCGTCACCCCCGCGCGGGGCCTGGCCCTGCACGCCGGCGACAGCCGGGCCTACCGGCTTCGCGGCGACAAAATCATGCAGTTGACCGCCGACCATTCCGTTGCCGCCGCCGCCGGACTTCCGGATGACAGTTCATTGCCGCCCATGTTTCGTGGCGTCATTACCCGGGCCGTCGGACTCGACCGGCATGTCGAACTTGACGCGACGCCCTTCGATGTCGTTCCGAACGACGTGTTCCTGCTTTGCTCCGACGGGTTGTCCAAACTGGTGAGCGATCGCAGAATTCTCAAACTCGCCCGGAAACACGGCAACGAGCCGCTTGAGACCCTTGCCCGGGTCTTGGTCGATGAGGCGCTGGAGGCCGGTGGCGATGATAATGTCACGGTGGTGTTGATCCAGGTTGCCGGTGATTTGCCAAAGGGACCCACCATGGAGACTCCTCCCCAGACGCGGGCGCTGGAGCAGCAGGCGTCCGCGCCAGCTGCCACGCCGGGGGCGCCCCATTCCAAGGAGGAGGACCACGATGCCACGGGTCAGACAGCCGACGGCGGCGGCGCCGTCACGGCCGGCACGATTGCGGAGGAAATCACCACGCCAACCAGCGACAAGGAGAACGGAACCACGCCTACCACGCCGGACTCCAACGGCAAACCCGCCACCCCGTCAACGCCTGCGCCCCTGACTGCGGCGGAAGCGGAACCGGACAAGACGTCGTCCCCGTCACGCCGGTTCACAGGGTTTCTCGTGGTGCTCCTGATAGCCGCAATCACGGGAGTCGTCCTCTGGAGGGTCCTGGAATGACGGAAAACGGCAAGGATCGCATTGGCGATTACGGGCTGATGGACCTCATCGGCGACGGTGCCCAGGGTCGCGTCTACAAGGCACAATACCTGGGCGACGACGAAACCAAGGTCGCCAAGGGGGAAGTGGTTGCGATCAAACTTATCCGCATCACCGGGGATGACGACAAACTCCGCACCAAGTTTCAGGCCCAGGCCGACATCCTCCGCCGTCTGTCGCATTCCAATATCGTGAGCTACCGCGACAGTTTCTCCTGGCATGCCGGGGAATGGGACGAGGCCCAGTGCTTGGTCATGGAGTTCCTCGACGGTGAACCCCTGTCGGACCGCATGAAGCAGGCCGGATCCGGCCTGCCCTGGACCCAGGTCGAGGAAGTGTTCGAGCAGTGCCTCGCCGCCCTCATTCACGCCCGCGAACGGGGGATCACCCACCGCGACATCAAGCCCTCCAACCTGTTCATCACCCGGGAGGGAATCTCCAAGGTGATCGATTTCGACATTGCGCGGCGCGACGACAGCGGGCAGATCAGCACGGCCGGCTGGAAGGGGACCTTTGACTACATGGCCCCGGATTTCATCACCATCGACGGCTTCCGCGGGGATGAGATTTCCGACATCTTCAGCCTCGGCGTCTGCTTCTACCAGGCGTTGACGGGGAGCCTGCCCTATGAGCCGCTCGGCGAATCGGCCCATATCGGGTATCTGAACCGCTGGCGCGCCGGCGCCGCGCCCTCGCCCTCGTTCCGGCCCGGGGTCTTCCGGGTATTAAGCAATGCCAAGCCCTTCATCGCCAAATGCCTGGCGTCGCGCCGCGAGCACCGCTATCAGACTTTCGCCGCCATGCTTGAGGATTTCCGCAAGATCCGGGCCCGCCGGATCCGCCACAAGAACAAGGACGAGTATGAACTGCTCGCCGTGCTCGGACGCGGCGGCTTCGGCGAGGTCTTCAAGGCGCGACGGATTTCCGACGGTTCCCTGGTCGCCGTCAAGCACCTGTTTGCCGAGAAACAGTCGGATCGCTTCATCAAGGAGGCCAAGATCCTCCAGCAGTACCCGCATCCGAACCTTTGCAAGTATGTGGATTTCATGGTGGTGGAGGGAACGGCGGGGGAGAAGCAGTATTTCCTGATCCTGGAGTATCTCGAGGGGATGCCGGGGTGGACCCTGCGCACGCGGCTGAAGAACGAGGGAAGCCTGGAGGCCGCCGAGGCCATGCCGTTGTTTATCGGCTACCTGTCGGCCCTGCAGTTCCTGCACGAGAACTCGCGCCCGATCATTCACCGCGATATCAAGCCCGGCAACCTCTATGCCCCCGTGGGACAGCCGGACAAGGGCAAGGTGTTCGATCTCGGCGTGGCGCGCGATGTCAGCGGTACGGTTACTGTCGGCGGCGTGCCTGGAACCCTGGACTACATGCCGCCGGAGTTCGCCGAGGCGGGCGGGGACCGCGGGTCTCCGCAGTCGGACCTCTATGCCCTGGGCCTGTGCCTCTACGAATCTGTGGCGGGCAAACCGGTTTATGAGCGCCTGCCTACCGACTTGAATTCCGCCTGGGTGGCGTTCCAACAGCGGTTGCGTAAGCCGCTGGAATTGACCTTCACGGCCGACGCGTTCCGGCAATATCCCCGCCTGAAATCCATTATCCTCAAATCCCTGGCAGCCCGCCCCGTCGATCGTTATAGCTCCGCCGCCGGGATGAAGCGGGATCTTGAGGCGGTACTTTCCGGTCAGGGCGGGGGGGAGGCCGAGCCGAGTGACGAGGTCACCATGGCCACGCTGCATTCCTTTGCCGATGACGACGAACTCCGTGCGCCTGAACCCGGAGCCACGGTCGGCACCCGGGCTCTGGACGGGATGGGCGGAACCCTGCCGGCCCCCATGGGCCTGTTGGCCGCCGGCCGGGCTGAGTCGGAACGTCGGAGGCGTAAGAAACGGATGACCCTGATCGCCGCCGCCGCGGCTGTGGTTCTGGTGCTGCTGGTGTCCTTGATCATCGGCACGGTCACCGGCAGGCATTCCATAACCGCCGCACAGAACATGAACCAGGCGCGGGAGGCGGTCGAACAGGTGGCCGGTGAGCTTCGCGTGCCCGTGCCGACAGCCGACTATGCCCGAACGCTCAGCGAGGCCTATGCCGCCGCCGTCAAAACCGGCCAGCAATATCCCGAAATCAGCGGGCGGATTGATGAGCAGAGACAGCAGATGCGCCGCTCCGGCGCCGCCCTGCCGGCCGAATTCAAGCGGAGTTTTGAGGTCGCGCTCAAGGCGGATAAGGCCGACAAGGCCGAAGGCCTGCTCAAGGAGTGGCAGGGCCTTTCCGCCTACGCCGACATCCTCGGACTGACGGCCAAGCAGCATGCGGAACGCTCCCAGGCCATGAAGTCCGCCTTGCTTCGCTTCCCCGTCGAGCACGAGCTGGCCAGCCTGCGCCTCGAGATTCCGTCCGGCATTCAGACAGGCGACGAACTCGATAAGGGAGAAGCGGCGGCGGCCCACCTCAAGACCCTGCGGGATCGCGCCTGGCCCGGGTTCGACGAGGTCGAGAAACAGCAGCAGCTCGCCACGCTGGCATCAACCCTTTCGGACCGGACCCAGCCCGCGATTGCCCGGCTGCGGGATGCCGCACTGGTGCTTTACCGCGAAGGCCAGAACGGTGATGCTGAGCGCGAGGCCCTGTTGAAATTTGCCGAGAGCCATCCCTCGCTCGCCTGGATTGCCCAGGCGGCCTATCTCGATGCCCGCAACAGTGTCGAGGCGGCCCGTCAGAGCAGAATGCTTTCCGGCGGTATGAGCAAGGTGCTGGAAAATGCCGCCAATGCCCGCGATGAGCACGGCATGACGACGGTGACCGCCGAGCTCGCCGCTTTGGAAAACACTCCCGGACTGCGGACCACGCCGGGCCAGATCAAGGCCGCTGAAGAAGCTATTGGCGCCAAGTATCTGGTGTTTGCCGGGGAGCATGCCCGCAAGGCAAGGGAGGCGTTCAACGCCGCCCGGATGGCGGAGGGCCAGAAAGCCCAGAAGGCTTTGGCGGAACTGGTGGAGATGGTCCCCGAACGGTTTGGCAAGGCGGCTTTGGAGACCCTGGCCAGGGACGTCGAGGCACAGCGTGCCGGCGCTCAGGCACGGCAGGATCAGGCCACAGTCAGTCAGCGCAAGATCCGGCAGGATGCGCTCGTGGCCCTCGCCGATGTGCGGGCATTGCTGCGCAAGGGCGATATTCGCGCCAGTGTGGCAGGCGTTCCGGCGCTCGCGGCCATTCCCGCCTCCCTGCAGGGCGACAAGGAGTTCAAGGCGGACTATGAGGCGGCGGTCGCTGAGTATGCCAGGCTGGTGGAGTCCGCCGTGGCACAGAAGGATCCCCTCGACCAGCGCGCCCAACGCCTCCAGGCAGCGGACGAAATCCTCAATGCCGCTTCCGCCGAAACGGTCTTCGCCGGCAGGATCAAGGCGTTACGGGATCAACTGGCCGTCCAGAAGGCCGTCATGATCATCCGCTTCATCAACCGGGCTGGCCAGCCGGTTCGGGTGTCGGGCGAGGATCTCAAGGACCGGCTGACCCTGGCGGCCGAGGCCGTGAAGGAAGTCGAACTGAAAGCGCGTTCCACGAATAGTCCGCTGTCGTTCCTCGTCGAGGGAGAGGCCGGATCCAAACCCCGCATCGAGTCGGTTGCACTGGCCGGGGCAGGCGGGCGGGAAGTTCTCCTGACGAAACTGGACAAGGAGCAGGAACCGGTCAAGGAGCCTGCCGCCAAGGTGTCGGGAGGCAGGGAACAGGCGCCGGCCACGCTCCCGCCAGCCAGGAAGACCGCTTCGGAAGGCAGGGGAGTCCTGGATATCATGGTGTCTCCGAAAACGGCGACCCTCATGGTGGATGGCAATGTCGTTCCGGCGGGCCGCATCGAGGTGAGCCCTGATGTGAATCACAAGGTTCAGGTCGAGGCGCCCGGCTACAAGGTCTGCCTGCAGTACTACCGCGTTCGTGCAGGCGAAACCCGCAAGATCGATATCCTGCTGGAGAAGGCGCCGAAAAAATCCCTCTTCGGATTGTAATCCATGCGGATCATCGACTGTGATTATCTGGTTCTGGGAAGCGGCATCGCCGGACTGATGTCGGCCCTGCATCTTTCCCGACATGGCCGCGTGCTGGTCGTTACCAAGAAAGGCCGCGCGGAGAGCAACACCAACTACGCCCAGGGCGGCATCGCCTGCGTCATGGATTCCGATGACAGCTTTGCCCAGCATGTGGCCGACACGCTGGACGCCGGCGCGGGGTTGTGTCACGAGGACGTAGTCCGGGAGATTGTCGGCCAGGGGCCGGAGCGTATTGCGGAACTCGAGCGGTTCGGGGTACGGTTCGCGGAACGCGACGGCAAGGCCGGGCGCGAGTATGACCTGGGCCGCGAGGGCGGGCATTCCCAGCGCCGGGTCCTGCATGCCGGGGACATCACCGGCCAGGCGGTGGAACGGACGCTGCTCGGCCAGGTCCAGGCCAATCCCAATGTGACCGTCATGGATCACTCGATGGTCATTGATCTCATCACGACCGGCTGGCTGGCGGAACGGGAGGTGCGGGGCAGTGGCAAGACGCCGGTGGCGCCGGCGGAGAACCGGTGCGTCGGGGTGTATGTGCTCGACGAGGTGACCGCCGAGATTTTTGCCATACGCGCGTCCGCCACGGTGCTGGCCACGGGTGGCGGGGGCAAAGTGTATCTTTACACCAGCAATCCGGATATCGCCACGGGCGATGGCGTGGCCATGGCGTGGCGCGCCGGGTTGCCGGTGAAGAACATGGAGTTCATCCAATTCCATCCCACCATTTTGCACCATCCCAAGGCCAAGTCGTTCCTGATCAGCGAGGCGGTGCGGGGCGAGGGCGCGGTGCTGGTCGATGGCGACGGCAATCCCTTCATGGACCAGTATGATCCGCGCGGCTCGCTGGCTCCGCGGGACATCGTGGCGCGGGCCATCGACCGCGAGATGAAGCTCAGCGGCGCGCCCTGCGTCTACCTGGATATCCGCAAGCATTCGGCCGATGTCCTGATCAACCGGTTCCCGAATATCTATGCGAAATGCCTGTCGCTGGGGATTGACATGGCCAGGGACCTGATTCCCGTGGTGCCGGCGGCGCATTATTTCTGCGGCGGCATCGAGGCCACCGTGGATGGGCGCACGGCGCTGCCCGGACTTTACGCGTGCGGCGAGGTGGCCTGCACCGGCCTGCATGGCGCCAACCGGCTCGCCAGCAATTCGCTGCTGGAGGCGCTGGTGTGCGCCGCCCTGATGGCGGATCACCTGGGCGACACCCCGCTCCGGGAGACCCGCTCGGTGGCGATTCCCGAGTGGGAGTACGGTTCGGCGGTGCCCAGCGACGAGAGCATTGTGCTGGAACACAACTGGAACGAGGTTCGCACCTGCATGTGGGACTATGTGGGCATCGTGCGCACCGACAAGCGCCTGGAGCGGGCCGCGCGCCGGATCCGCAACCTGCGCCAGGAAATCCGGCAGTACTACCTCGATTACCTCGTCACGCCGGACATCCTTGAACTCCGCAACATCGCCGATGTCGGCGAGCTGATCATCCGCTCGGCCCAGCTCCGCAAGGAAAGCCGCGGCCTGCACTACACCATCGACCATCCCGACCGCGACCCGGTCCGGGGACAACACGACACGGTCATCCAGGATCCGCCCGGCGGACGGTGAGCGGAGAATGGGGAATGGTTGATGGGGAATGGTTAATGGGATCCTGGAAAGGCCTGTGGTGCGCGGGAAGACTGTTTCACGCGAAGCCGCGAACCCCGCGAAGGGTTCTGGATCCTGAATTCCGGATTCCTCAACCGTAAACCATCAACCATTCTTTCTCCACGGGTCTTTGGAGGCGCTGAGGAGTGCAATTGATTGCACTTTGCCGGGTGCCGGGCAATACGCGACCTGATCTGGCGCTCCGCAAGCCGTTGACCGGCGAGAAATGTCTCGACCTTGATCGTCAGGTGGATCATTATTTGTTCCGGGTGGGGTGCTTGGGGGCACGATATACTCCCTGTAGGAATGCGTAGGCTAGCCCGCTATCCGAACATGTTGATCTCTTCCGGATGCCCTATGAAGAAGGCGATGCTATGGATTGCCATCTGGACGGCCGTTGCAGGGTCGCCCGTGCTGGCGCAGACGAATGGTATTTTTGCCGATTTTGCAACGAGCATGGGCGGGTTTACCTGCCGTCTGGAATACGCCAAGGCGCCCAAAGCCACAGCCAACTTCATCGGCCTTGCCACCGGTAGCCGCGCGTGGATGGAGGAGGCAACAGGCAAGGTGCTCACCAATGCTTACTTCAACGGGCTGACATTTCACCGTGTCATCCGGAATTTCATGATCCAGGGTGGTTCCCCAAACGGGCTGGGAACTGACGGTCCGGGCTATGTGTTCCCTGATGAGTTTGATGCTTCCCTGCGCTTTAGCGGACCGGGCGTCCTTGCCATGGCCAATTCCGGGCCTCGTTCCAATGGCTCTCAATTCTTCATTACGGTGACCAACACTTCCTGGCTGAACGACGTCCACACCATCTTCGGTTCGGTGGTGGAAGGACAGTCGGTGGTGGACGCCATCAGCCAGGTCACGGTGAATGCCAACAGTAAGCCGCTCACCAACGTGGTCATCCAAAGCATCGTCATTCGCAGGGTCGGCGCGGAGGCGCAGGCGTTCGACATCAATACACAGGGTCTGCCGGTGGTCGCCAAATCGGCCCTGGGTCTTGCCGTCACGAACAATCAGGCTACGCTCACCTTCACGAATCAGCTCTACGCCGATAACTACCTCTGCGAGTCAACCAACCTGTCCTCCTGGACAAGTATTCCGATGG
>CAYOQM010000026.1:11722-17084 GCA_964406065.1 uncultured Verrucomicrobiota bacterium | reverse complement strand
GAATGAACAGTTCGGTCGCGCTACCGCGCGATTGAACTGCTCTTTTTAGGTTCAAGGCATTTTTGCCCCACAATCCCAAGCTTTCCGCGGATGCCCGTGGATCGGGAGGGTCTATTGCCGGAGCGCAGCCTTGGCCTTCTTGGCAATTTTCTTTTCTTCCTTGGTTTTCTGGGGGGCTTTCTTGGTCATCTTCTTTGAGTCTTTTGATTTGGACATGGCGGCTCCTTGTGTGATTACAGGACTGCGACTTTATTTCCCGTCAACCACGCTAATCTAGCCTCCGATTCAAATATATGCCAGAAAATATGGAGGCGCCGATTAAGGTACCACGACGGATCTGCCCTGGCCTTGCGCTTTCGGGTTATAGTTTTTGAATAATATAGTGTTCCCATTGCCTCAATAGTGGTAGTATTTAGCCCGTGAAAGATTCCCTTTATAGTCCAGAATACAAAAAGGTACTTGTCAGGTTAATCGAACTCCGCGCCCAGGCGGGACTGTCACAGAGGGATCTAGCCAAGAAGTTGAAGCGGGAGCATTCCTTTGTGTGGCGCATCGAAACCGGACGCCGCCGTTTGGATATCGTCGAATTCCTTTGGCTCTGCCAGACGCTTGGACAGGATGCCGTTGCGGTCTACCGCAAAATCGTCCAAGACATCACCCGGTGATATCGAGTTTTCCCACATCGGAGTTGACAAATTGCCCTATTGACCGCATAGTGAGGCCAGATCATCCGTTTATTTCAATTACCGAATTAGAACCATGACTTCGAAACTCGCCTCTAAGAGCAATTCCGAATATCAGCGTATCCTCTCGCATCTCATACGCTTGCGTCAGGCTGCGGGCCTGTCGCAGGGTGACCTTGCTGATAAACTCGGCTGGTCCCGTACCACAGTGAGGAATATCGAGGACTTTAAACGCCGCTTGGATCCGGTGGAATTTCATCAGTATTGCAGGGTCACCGGCCAGGACGATGCGGAATTGATCAAGGATCTTGCGGAGTAACTCGTCCTTGTCCCTGACGCGCCTGTCTGGGCGGGACAATCGTCACCCTGTTTCTATCAGGAGAACCCTGATACGAGTTTCAGTCTTTCCCTGATGGTGCAATATTGCGGGCTGTGGCATAGGTTGATCAGTCAGCGGGGATCTTGGTAAAATCACTCCCCCCGTGATGTTTGCTCTCTTGTTCCTCCGCAGGTCTCGACGGCAAACACCAAGCCCCGTTGATGCTCTTATGGATGAACATCTACAATTTGATGACGGCACAAATCCACCCCTCCGGGTGGCCGTGATTGATGATGAGCCCATGATTCGCTCGCTGTTTAAGGCCATATTGGAGCGCCAGGGGCACAGGGTCGAGACACACGAAAATGCGTCGGACAGCCCTTTCTGCAGCGCCACCACCTGCCCCTGTTCCCTGCATCCGAATTGTCCTGATGTTATTGTGTCGGACATCAACATGCCGGGAATGGACGGGATATCGCTCCTGCTCCACTTGCATCAGAAGGGGTGCAAGTGTCGCCATGTGGCGCTGATGACCGGGTACGGGATAAGCCACCCTGATTTGATCAGGGTTGAAAAGTTCGGAACAAGGGTTTTCATTAAGCCGCACGCCTTTTCGGAAATTGTCGCCTGGCTTAAGGAAGTGAAGGCTGGCCGCTCACATCCCGCCCCTGCCATGGATCCGCCACCGCCAAAGGCGTCATAAAAGCCCGCGCATAATCTCAACGATCCGGCGGTTGGCGCGCGGCATGGGATAATCGTTGAGGCCCGCCGGTGAAATCCATTTCAGTTGCACGGCTGACCTGGGATAAGCCCGACCGGAGAGCCAATCGCAGCGGAAGGCGGTCATGGTAATCCGGAAATGCGAATAGGCGTGTTTCACGGTTGCATAAGGCTTTCCCGCGCGCACTTCGAGTCCCGTTTCCTCCCTGACTTCCCGGACCGCCGTCTGCTGTAGACTTTCGCCCCGCTTCCTCTTTCCGCCCGGAAATTCCCACAGACCGCCTAACATCCGCTCTTCACTTCGGCGCGCGATCAGGATACGCCCCCGCTTCCAGATGACGCCCACGGCAACGAAGTAGTGCGGGACTTTCCCGGTTCGCGCCACCACCGGTAATTCGTCCGTGCGCCTGGTCTTGAAAGCCAGACACTGTTTCGCCAGCAGGCAATACCGGCAATCGGGATGGCGGGGCCTGCAGACCAGCGCCCCGGTTTCCATCATGGCCTGGTTGAAATGAGAGGGGTTGACGGTCATGATCAGGGGATCAAGCCGGCCCCGCACCTCGTCGGCCAGCGCCTTGTCCCGCAAGGGAATGTCCAACCCCCAGAGTCGACTGCAGACCCTGAGCACATTGCCGTCCACCGCCGGCACGGCCTCTCCGAAGGCGATGCTGGCGATGGCCGCCGCCGTATAGGGCCCCACCCCCGGGAACTCGCTCAGGGCGTCCGCCGTCCGCGGCGGATGCCCTGCGTGATGTTCAACGATCAGGTGCGCCGCCCGGTGCAGGTTGCGGGCCCGCGAGTAATATCCCAATCCCTCCCAGAGCTTCAAAACGTCCTGAAGTTCGGCCCCCGCCAGGGCGCTAAAATCGGGAAACCGCCGGATGAACCGGTCGAAATAGGGAATAACCGTCACCACCTGGGTTTGCTGCAGCATGATTTCGCTGATCCACACCTTGTAGGGCGAAGGGTCGCTGCGCCACGGCATGGGCCGGTGCTCGCGCTCGAACCAGCGCACCAGGTCATGCGGCCAGGTTGAATCTGTCGGCTTCATGATGTCTTCATATCCAAACCCACTCCCAACTTCACCTTGATTCTCATAACTTTTTTCTTGTAATGCCACCATAGTAGTATCATTATAGGCGGATCGTCAACGCATTCAGGAGGACTCATGGACAAGCTGACCATAGAACTGTGCCCGGAAACGGGAATCTGCTCGATCATCAAGAATAACGGCGACAAGGTTGACCTGATGCCGGACGAGGTGGAGGCCATCCGCGCCGCCGGAGCCGATACGGCCCAGGTGCGCGATGTGCTGGCCAACTGCGATGCCGACTTTGCCAAGAGCCTTGATCCCCAGGCGCTCAAGCAAGTTTCGACGGAAGTCGCCTGACTTCCCCGGTAAACTATCCTATAGTGCGGGCATGAGGACAGGATTACACCCCTTGATGCTCGCCTGCTGTGCGGCCCTGCCTGGCCTCGGCGCCCCGGATATTCACGCCCTTGAGGTGAGGCTTGCCGCTGATACCCTTACCGTTCACGCCGATCAGGCGCCCCTGAGCGACATCCTGGCGAAACTCGAGGAATCAGGAGTCCGGGTGGCCATGGATGACCGCATCAACCCGGTGATCACCGCCAACTTCGCGAACCGGGAAACCGGCGAGGGCATCAAGCGCCTCCTGGCCGACTGTGACTATGCCCTGAGCTGGAAAACCATCGCGGGGCCGGCGGGTAAGCTGCGCCGGCTTGATGAAGTTCTGGTTTACAAGCCCGGCGACCGCCGCACCCTCAAGCCCCGCCCCGCCCCATCCCCTGCAATTGCCGAAACCAGGGCCGCCACCCACTCCATTACCTGCCTGAAGGGCGAACTCCTCCTGCGGCTGAAGGCCGGCACAACGCCCGAGCAGTTCCGTGCCCTGCTCCTGAAGACCGGCGCCATGATCCTCGACGGCATTCCCGCCCTCGGCATCTACCGGTTGCGCCTGCCGCCGGACGCCGACCTGGCCGCCGCCCTAAGCGCACTAGCCGGAGATCCCTCGGTCGGCCGGGTTGAGCCCAACCAGATCTACCGCCCCATCACCTCAACCCGGACCGGCGACAGCCGGGCAGGCGACCCCTCGGCGCGGCCGGTGGCCTCATCCTCCGGCCCGGCCGTGGCCGTGCTCGACTCCGGCTTCACCATGAACGCAGCCCTCGAGAAGGCCGTCATTGCCTCCCTCGATGCCACCGCGCCGGGACAGGCCATTACCGACACCCTCGGCCATGGCACGCAGATGGCATACCTGGCTTCCGGCTCCATTGCCCCCTTCGGAACCGAGGTTGCGCCCAGCTCCGTCTCCATCATCCCGATCCGCACCCTTGACGACAACGGGCTCACCTCGAATTTTTCCCTGATGCAGAGCATGGTCTTCGCTCTTGAGAACGGCGCGCGGGTCATCAGCATGAGCTGGGGCTCGACCCACGACAGCGGCTTCTTCGACGATGCCGTGGCCTATGCGAGTCAACATGGCGCGGCTCTGGTGGCGGCGGCGGGCAATGAACCCACGGGGCAGGCCTTGTACCCCGCCGCACTGCCGGGAGTACTTGCCGTGGCCGCGCTGACGGCAGACGGCAATGTCTGGGATCAGTCCAACTACGGGCCGTTTGTGAAACTCGCGGCGCCGGGGTTTGCCGATTTCCCGGTGGGATACAAGGGGCCGCCGGGGAGTTATGGCGGCACCTCGATCGCGGCCGCCTTCACGGCTAATATCATTGCTCAATATCTATCGATCCATCCCAAGGCCACCGCCGATGAGGCGGTCGCGGCGCTGACCCGGACGCTGGTCACGGTTCCCGCCGGCCCGGGGGCCCTGCATTCGGAGATTCCCCGCCTGAACAACGCGGCGATCGCAACTTTCCTGAAATAACAGGATCCGTCATTGCAGGCCGGACATCTGTTCCCTGAAATCGCGGGACTGGTTCAAGAATCCGCCGCCACGGCGGTGCTACAAAAAAGAAAATCACTCCCCGTCGGCGTCCCTCTTTCTCCAAAAAAACCATCATATCGCTATACTTTTCACACGGTATCCTGTAGAACCTATGCAAAGTTGGTTGACGAAGAAGCCGGACCAGTGTTGCGATATGCAACCGGGAAAGCCCGACGTATTTCGATCTTCCTCCTTGAATGGGTCCGGGTTGGACCCCTTTCGATAGGAGCCAGAAAGCAAAATAACGGATCCGTGAGTACTCCAGGAGGAGATCGAAGATGGGTAAGAAACTGTATGTCGGCAACTTGAGTTATGGCGTCACCAGCGAAACACTTGCGCAGTTGTTTTCCGCGCACGGCAAGGTGGATTCGGCTGATGTGATCATCGACCGGATGACCGGCCGCGGCAAGGGCTTCGGCTTTGTCGAAATGAGCACCGACGAGGAAGCCGCGGCGGCGATCGCGGCGACGAATGGCCAGGACCTTGAAGGTCGCGCCATGATCGTGAACGAAGCTCGTCCCCCGGCTCCCCGCGTTGGCGGCAGCGGCGGTGGCTTCGGCGGCGGCGATCGTGACCGCAAGGGTGGCTTCGGCGGCGGACGCGGCGGCGGCGGTGGTGGCTACGGCGGCGGCGGTCGCGGCGGTGCCGGCGGTCGTGGCGGTCCCGGTGGACGGCGC
>CAYOQM010000026.1:2402-11712 GCA_964406065.1 uncultured Verrucomicrobiota bacterium | reverse complement strand
TTTTTTATTGATTCGACTAAACTATCGTCAAATTACAGCCCGTTTGATAGTGTTCACGGCTTATGGCTAATGAGCATTCCACTGCAAGGAGACCTTTCTGATGGCATCCATGACAATCCCACCATCCCCTCACGCCACCGAGAAGCCTGCCGCCCCCCTGATGGAAGAACCCAGCGAAAGCCTGCGTCACTTTTTCAAGCCCGAGGACTGGATCACGGCGCTGATCACCACGGTGATCTCGGGACTTGCGTTCTACTACTACATGGCTCCCGAAGTCACCCTGCAGGACTCCGGCGAGCTGGTCACCGGCGCGTTCAGTTTCGGCGTCCCCCATCCCCCGGGCTATCCTCTCTGGGCCCTGATGGGGTACCTCTGGAGCCATTTCATTGTTCCCTTCGGCAATCCCGCCTGGCGTATGGGAACCCTCTCCGTGGTCACCGGCGCCATGACCGTCGGCCTGATGGCCATCATCATGACGCGCAGTCTGCGCCTGTTACTCCACTCCCTGCCCTGGGCCGACAGCGTTGACGAGCGCCTGCAGCACTGGATGGCGCTTTTCATTGGGGCGGCTTGCGCGATGTTTTTCGGATTCAACCGGGGGGTCTGGCTCTGGGCCTGCGTCTCCGAGATGCGTGTGCTGAATGTGTTCTCCTTCATCCTGACCAGTTGCTTCTTCTTCGCCTGGACGATCCAGCCCCATCGGCGGGGCTTTCTCTACACCATGCTGCTCATCTTCGGCCTCAGCCTCTCCAACCACCAGACCATTGCCGTCATGATCATCCCCTTTGCCGTGGGAACCTTCCTGATCGGACTGGATCAGTTCATGGATGCCCTCCGTAAAACACCCTCCACCCCCAATAAATTCGGACTCTTCATGAAGACCCAATCCAGCTTCATGGAACTGGCTACCGCCGGGGCGCTGAGCGTCATGGTGGGGCTGGTCATCTGGGCGTGGCTGACCACACCCACCCCGGCCGCCATGTTCAACAGCTCCACCTTCTGGCAGGGCCTTGCCGCCGGGGCGATCGGAATTGCCGGCCTTTTCACCGCCCGGGTGACCCAATGGTGGGAAACACGAAGGGCCCTGTTCTCGGCCGGCATGTTCATGGCTGGCGTATCGGTGTACATCTATATGCCCCTCGCCGCCTGGACAAACCCGCCGATGAACTGGGGGTATGCGGCCACCAAGGAAGGCTTCGTGCATGCCGTGACGCGCGGCCAGTACGAAAAAATCAACGCCGCCAGCTTCCTGAGCTATGAGTTCTTCCTCAAGATCAAGCTCTTCATCGAGGCACTCGTCAACCAGTACTCCCTGCCCTTCACCCTGCTGGGCCTGGTATCGCCCGTCGTCATCCTGTACTGCTGGCCCCGCTGCAAGGCGCGCGGCCGGTCCTGGATGATCTTCGTCTGGGTCGCTTTCCTCATTTCCAGCCTCGGGCTGCTCTCCATCATCAACCCCAAGCTGGACCGGCAGGATCAGGAGATCAACATCAAGTTCTTCGCGCCTGCCCACGGCTTCTACGCCATGCTGATTGGCTACGGCATCGCCGTGCTCGGCAGCCTCCTCGCCTGGAAACAGAAGGTCGTGGGCGGCTGGGTCGTGCGCCTCGCCTGCATCGCCCTGCTGGCCATGCCCGTGGTGACCTGGCGGCAGAACCTCTCGCTGTGCAACTTGCGCAGCCATGATTTCGGCTACCTGTTCGGCTACCTGATGTTCAAACCCGGCAACGGCTACCCCGACATGGACCGGGACTCCGTCCTCTACGGCGGCACCGATCCGGGCCGGTTCGTGCCCACCTACATGATCTTCTGCGAGAGCCGCGTGGCGCCCAAGGATCGGTTCCGCGACAAGGACTTCGACCGGTCGGACGTCTACATCATCACCCAGAACGCCCTGGCCGACAACACCTACATGAGTTACATCCGCGACCACTACGACTACTCGCGCCCGAAGAACGACGGCCCCTTCCAGAAACTCTTGCATCGCGACCACACCTATCCGGTCCAGCCAATCTACATTCCCAGCGCCGAAGACAACAACCGCGCTTTCCAGGAGTATGTCCACGATGTCCAGACGGGCAAGAGTCCCGCCAGCGCCGACATCAAGTTCGACAACGGCCGGGTCAGCGTCCAGGGCGTCGGCGGCGTCATGACCATCAACGGCATCCTCGCGCGCTGGATCTTCGACCGCAATAAGGACAAGCATTCCTTCTACATCGAGGAAAGCTATGTCATCCCCTGGATGTATACGTTCCTCACGCCGTACGGCGTGATCATGAAGATCGAGAAGGATCCCGTCCCGAGCCCCCAGGAAAACCCCAAGCTCTGGAGCGGCATCATCGCGCGCGACCGCCAGTACTGGGACAAGCTTAGCAAGGACTTCCTGGCCCGCGAGGATTTCCGGCGGAATTCAGACGCCAAGAAATCCTTCTCCAAGATGCGCTCGGCCATCGCCGGGCTCTACGCCGCCCGGGGACTTATCGGCGAGGCCGAGTATGCCTTCAAGCAATCGCGCGATCTCTGCCCGGAAAGCCCGGAGGCCTGTTTCCGGCTCTCCGACCTCTACATGCGCCAGCAACGCCACGACGAAGCCGTCAAGGTCATGCAGGACTACCTCGCGCTGGATCCCTACAACAGGAACGCCGCCAATTTCCTCAGCGCCATCAAGACCGCCGAAACCGACAATGCCCGCCGCAAGGAACTGGAAGGCCAGATGGGCAAGGGCCAGCTGGATTTCGGCAAAGCCATGGAGCTGGCCGGCATGTACCTGCGGCTGGGCATGGAAGGCCAGTTCCAGGGCCTGACCCGCGGCCTGGTGGAATCCCCGGGGATACCGCCGGCGGCCATCCTCTCCGTGGCCCGTTTCTATGAAGCCAACTCCCGTTTTGACATGCAGATCTATGCCCTCCAGAAATACCTGGAGCGCGACCCCGCCGCCTTCAAGAGCTGGATCGATCTGGGTTATGCGCAGTTGGTTGCCAACAAACCCCAGGAGGCCTTCACCTCCATGCGAAAGGCCGTTGAGGCGGGCGGCGAGATCGCCCGCTCCCTGCTACGGGACGACCCGCGCTTCGAACCCCTGCGGCAAACCGCACCGTTCCGGGCTCTTGTCCCACCATCCAAAACCGCTAAAGGCAACTATTCCCTGATGGATCCGGAACAATAAGGAGTTTATGCAGAACACGTTTATCCGCCCCGCCTTACTGTTCCTCGCAACGGCGACGGCCCTGCAGGCAACTCCGCTGCCGAGGTCGCAAATCTCCAGCGAAGCGAAATGGATCGTCCATCTGGATATGGAGCAGTTCGCGCCCTCCCAGACCTGCCGCCTGCTGATGAACAGCAAGAGCGGCTCGAAATCCCTCCAGTCCATTATGACCCATTACCAGACCCTCCTGGGTGTCGATCCGCTGAAGGACATTTCCGGACTGACCCTCTATGGCACCGAAATCACGGGCAGCCGGGGCACGGCGCTTATCAGCGGAGCCCTAAACCACCAGGCCATTACCCGGCAGTTCAGAAGTTATCCACAGTATGCCGTCCGAACCTACGGAAAACGGCAACTCCAGACCTGGACGGATAAGAGCACGGGGCGCCCGTTATGGGCCTGCTTCTACACCACCCGGCAACTCATCCTCGCCTCCGACGAGGAATCCGTCCTCACCGCTGCCGCCATACTGGATGGATCCAGGCCCAACCTGGCCACTTCCAAAACCGCATCGCTCCCGATGAAAGCGGTAAGGGAGGGAACCTTTTTCACCGCCATCAGCAAGGGGTATGCAGGATCCCATTCAGATCCCGTGAAGGCGCTGATCCTGAACAACACCGAAGCCACCGTCATGCAATTGTCCGAAAAGGGAAAAATGGTGGATGGTAGTATTCTGCTCAGGGCGGTCTCTCCCGATACCGCAAATCAGATCCACCAGATCCTGAATGGACTCATTCTCTCCTCAACCCTCACCGACAGCGCCAGCCCGCTGGCCAAGCTGGCGGGAATGAGCGAGGTTTCCCAAAACAACAGCGACGTCCTTCTGAAGATCCAGTGTCCGGCCAACGAAGCCGCCGCCATCCTCTCCGCCACCCTGTTGACCCCGTAAAAGGGTACGCCTGTCAGGGATGCGACCCCGCGCTACCGCCCTGCCCCCGCCCCATCCTTACCCCGGGCAGGATCGCGCGCAGGGTTGTGTTGGAGTTGATCTGATTGACGTAGTTCACCATGGCGGCCGCCTCCTTGTAAGGTTTCCGGCAATTCTCCGTGCCGGGATTTCCCGCCCGCCAGCGCCCTGGCGATAAAATGAGTGGTGCTGAACCCGTCCACCATGGGGGTACACACCAACCGCCCGCCCCAACTCTCAACCAGTTCCCGTTCCTGACGAACCCGCTCGGGCTCATAGGTTCCGCCCTTGACATGGATCAGCGGTCGCCAACGCCGGAGTTCTTCCATCGGATTGTCGCCCGCAAAGGCGATCACCCGGTCAACCGGCCACAGGGCGCCGAGCGCCGCCGCCCTGAAGGCTTCCGGAAACACAGGCCGGGTCGGCCCTTTATACCGCGCGACGGATCGGTCGTCGTTGATGAACACCGTGAGCGAACCGCCCATCCCGCGGGCTTCGGCTAGAAAACGGAGATGCCCGACATGCAGGATATCGAAACACCCGTTCACCGAAACCGGCACGCCGGACTCCGCAACGGCCACCGCCGACCCGGAAAGCAGCTGATCCCAGCCTGCGGGAAGCTTGAGGGGTGTATGGTGCTCTCTCATGGCCAGAATGATTTCCCCCGTGGAACAGCCTTTCAGCGGCGCCACCTTCTCCACCCGCGCCAGCGCGGACAACGCCTCGGCATACGGCTCCCGTGGGCTCGCGTCCCCGTCCGTGGCAACCCAGATAAAGGGCCTCAGGCTTCTGAAAAAATCGCGCCCGTCTCCCCGCCCCAGACAGGTGACGGCATGGACATCGCGTAAATAGGTGACCATCTCCACCCGGGGTTCGAGATGATTCTGGGGCCGGCCGTCACCGGCGTGCCCGGCCACGACCTCGTCCGGCTCGACCACCACGATGACATAGCGGGCAAGGGAACGGGCTCTGCGAACGGCCTGGAGGTTGCCCGGCTGGAACAGGTCAAAGGTGCCGGTCACCACCGCGATCCCCTCGTCGCCTGCCACCGTGCGCCGCCAAGCCAGCAGTGAGTCAGGATCCTGGACTTTGTCGGGCGTCATCATGGCGCTCCTTATCCGGCTTTCTTCACCGGTGGCGGCGTGCGGCCCAACCGTTTCAGTACCGCCTGCAAATCCTCCCAGACTTCCTTCTTCGCGGGAGGGTTCCGGAGCAGATAGGCGGGATGGAAGGTCGGCATGACGGCTATTCCGTCCATCTCCTGCCAGAGGCCCCGAACCTTGCTGATGGGCGTCTCGTTCTGGAGCAGGCCCCGCACCGACACCGCCCCCAGCGCCACCACCACTTTCGGCTTGATCACGGCGATCTGGCGCCTCAGGAAGGGGAGACAGGTTGCCATTTCCTCCGGCGTCGGCGGACGGTTTTCGGGCGGACGGCATTTGGCGATATTGGCGATGAAGACCTCCTCGCGCGTAAAGCCCATGGCCTCGATCATTTTGGTCAGCAGTTGGCCGGCCCTCCCGACAAACGCGAGCCCCTGCTCGTCCTCATCGGCGCCCGGAGCTTCCCCGACGAACATGATTTCAGGACGGGGATTTCCCTGGCCGGGAACCGTTTGGATCCGGGTGGCATGCAGCGGGCACCGCTTGCAGCCGGCGATTTCTTCGGCGATTTTCAAAAGTTCGGGATCAGCCTGACCGGTTGCGTGTTCTTTTTTCATAAGTCTTTCGGCAGGCTTGACCACCGGCACGGAACGAGGGGGAACGGCGGACGACGGTACGGCAACACTCACGGACGGACGGGCAGGAATCCCGCTTCCGATGGCTATCTCCACTTCCGCAACCCCGTCAGCCTTCACCCAGGACAGGTAGTCCGCCGCCTGATCAATGATCTCGGCCAATTCCTCTCGGGGATCCGGGGGCACGGTGGGATTATTCCCCTTCCGTTGCCGCCCTGCGGGCCGCGCGTTGTTCGATCTGCTTGCGGTACAGCGGACCCAGTGCGATATACCCCAGAACCATGAGGATCATGAATACCGCCGCAGGCACGGCCACCGTCTGGGGACCGAAGAGCACGGCCACCATGATGATCATGGGAATGAACAATGCCGGATGCTTGGTGGGTTTGGGATAGCGGACATTGGAGACCTGCAGGCTGATGAAGATCAGCACGCCGACGATAAACACGGCCGCCATCGCCCCGCTATTGAGGGAATACCGCTCAAACGGCTTGCTCTGGCTGATGAACACCAGCATGGCGGCCCTGCCGGCGCAGGCCGTGATGGATAGCCCGGTTTATCCGCCCTGCCCGCGGTCGGGATCCTTCACCTTGAACCGCGCCAACCGCACTACGCCTGACAAGACTACCACCGCCGTCATGACCACGCGCCAGAACAGGCGCGAGGTGTCCTGCGGAAGCGACCCTGTCAGCATCACCGTGTAGATCAGCACTGCCGGGGCGATGCCGAACGCCGTCATATCCACGTAGGTGTCCAACTCGGCGCCGAACTCGGTGCAGCCCTTCACCTTGCGGGCGATATTCCCGTCAAGCCCGTCCAGGATCATGGCCAGCATGATCAACAGGGCCGCCCAGCGGTGCAATTCCCCGGCCCGCTCGAGCGTCTCGTTCATGCTCTCCACGGTCACCAGGATGCTGAAGAACCCGCAGAGCATCGCCATGAGGGTGACGGAGATGGGAACCAACTGGCGCCAGGTCAATTCGGTCTTCATGTGTCTACTTTCTCAAGCGGGCCACCACGGTTTCCCCGGCCCGGACTTTGTCGCCCTTCTTCACGAGCACCTCGACGTCCTCACGGGGGAAATACATGTCCAGCCGGGAGCCGAACTTCATCATCCCGATCCGCTCCCCCTTCTGCAGGACCTGGCCGGGCTCAAGCCAGTACACCACGCGGCGGGCAACGGGTCCTACGATTTGCTTCACCACGCAGGAGGTCTTCTCGCCGCGGATCACGATGGAACTGTGCTGGTTCAGCTCGGAGGATTTCTCCTCGAAGGTGAAATAGCGCGCGCCGGGATAGTACTGCGCATGCTCCACCCGCCCGGCGATCGGGGCGCGGTTGACATGCACATCCACCAGGCTGAGGAAGATGCTGATCCGGACCGCGCGGGTCTTCAGGAATTCCGGCTCGTCGACCTCCACCACCGACATGATCTTCCCCTCCGCCCCGGCCATGATATCCGCCGGATCCGGCGAGGCCACGCGGACGGGATCGCGGAAAAACACCAGCAGGTACCCGATCAGGATGACCGTGATGATCCCGCTGAAGGCGAATGCCTTTCGCCAGGATACGGAACCCAGGCGCAACGCGCAGGCAAGCACCGCGCCCAAGGCGAGCACAATGAGGATAAATGGAATGATTTCCTGTCTGAATGCCATGATTTCACCCTTTCAAAAGCCCTGATAATCACCTGAATGGCAGGAAAATGTCAATCCCAGTTACACCGCATGGGAGGGGGAGAGCAGGGAGCGCCGAGCGTGGAGTGCCGGAACAATAGACATATTTCCATTGGCACTGTGCAAGGCGTCACCTGGCATTGGGCGGGACGCCCGTCCCACGACCTTCGGACGTCACCGCGTCTGCTGGCGGTGGAGCCGGGTATAGAAGCCTCCGCGCTTGATGAGCTCGTCATGCGGGCCGGTTTCAACAATCACCCCATCGTCGAGCACGCAGATCTTCTGGCAGCGCATCGCCATCGAGACCCTTTGCGAGACAATCACCGCAGTGCGTCCCTGCAGAACCTTCACCAGCGTGGCCTGGATCCGGCGCTCGGTCTCGGTGTCCAGCGCCGACATGCAGTCGTCCAGCAGCAGGACATCCGGCTGCGTGAGTAGGGCCCGGGCCAGGGTGATGCGTTGCCGCTGGCCGCCGGAAAGCGTCATCCCCTTCTCCCCGATCAGCGTCTCGTACTTCACAGGCAACTCCATGATGGTGTCGTGGATTTCAGCCGCCCGGGCCGCCGCCATGATCTCGTCCGGGCTCGCGTCGGGATTGCCGTAACAGATGTTGTCGCGGATGGTTCCCCCGAAGATCTGGGGTTCCTGCGGCACCAGCACCACGCGCCGGTGCAGGGACTGGAGCCGGATCCGGCCAAGGGGGACGTGGTCATACAGGATCTCTCCGGTCATCGGCTCGTAGAGCCTGCTGAGCAGATGCAGCAGGGCGCTCTTGCCGCAGCCGCTCGGCCCCATCACGCACATCCAGGTGCCCGCCGGGATGTGCAGGGTCACATCCTCCAGCACCGGTTCAGCCTGTTGCTCAAAGCGAAAATGCGCATTCAACAGGGTAATGCCGCGCTTGAGCGGAGCGGGGAACTCCAACGCATCAGCGGGTTCGGCGATGGTCTCCTTTTCATCCAGCACATGAACCAGCCGCTGCAGGATCACCAGCAACTTGGAAAAGGTCACATTAAGCTGGCTCAGCGTGATGACCGGATCAAACAACAGCGACGCCACCCCGCCGGCGAACATCAGCGTTCCCAGGGTCATCTCGCCGGCCAGGACGCGTGTTGTGCCGAACAGGAACAGGGAGCCGGTTCCGAGGGTCGCAATGACCGTGCAGAGGGCGCCCAGCCTGGCGGCCGTATTCTGCTGCAACATGGTGTCACGGAAGAAACAGGCGGACAGCCGGTGGAAATTCAGGTCCTCGTGGCGTTCGCGTCCATAGGACTGGATGGCCCGAATGCCGTCCAGTTTCTGCGACGCCAGGGAGTACATCCAGGAATTGGTGTGGCGCAGCTCCGCGTTGACCTCGTTCAGGATGCGGCGCGACCGGTGGTAGGCCATGAGGTAGAACGGCAACGTCAGGAGAATCATGGCGCCGAACCGCCAGTCGATCACGAAGAGCAGCACCACCCCGGTTCCGATGACCGTGGCCGCGCTCAGGAACGTCAGGAAGGTCATGTACAACTGATCCTGCACCTCGCCGACATCCGAGAGGATGCGCGCCATCAAGCGGCCCGGCGCGTGCGTCTGGTGGTACGACAGCGGCAGGCCCATGACCTTCTTGTGGATATCCTCACGCAACCGGGAGGTCATTTCACGGGCAATACGGATCCGGACACGGGCCTCAATCCGGGCGCCGAGATTGGAGACCAGCAGCGTGACCATGTAGGCCCCGAACAACAGCCCCAGCAACTGCATGGCCCCTGCGGGCCTGACCGTCATCGCCGGCCCGCGAT
>CAYOQM010000026.1:0-2392 GCA_964406065.1 uncultured Verrucomicrobiota bacterium | reverse complement strand
CCGCCGGCCGGGGGCGGTTTCTCGGGGATATGATCTTTCCGGAACCGCGCCACGTCATGGACCGAATCCCCGCCTCCCTCGACGGCTGTACTGACGACAAGAATCGAATCCACCACCACCCGTCCGTACCACGCCATCAGGAACGGAGTCCAGGCATTGACCACCCAGTAAATGGCGATGACCGTCAACAGACGCCGGTAGGGCCTGACATATTCGTACAGGAAACGGAAATAGAGTTCCAGGCGTCCTGAAGCCGGCTCATAGTCGCGGCGGGGCGGGCGGAAACGGATATGACGGTGGTGCGTTTTCATGGCGGCCTCAGGGATCTACCCCCTTCATGGCCTGGGTTTCGTCGAGTATGCCGCGGCCCATGAACCTGGCATATATCGCCGCATAGTGGCCGCCCGGAATCTTCATGAGCTCCTCATGCCGCCCCTGCTCCACGATGCGCCCCTGGTTCATCAGCACGATCACATCCGCAGTCCGGATCGTGCTGAGACGGTGTGCCACAATGAACGCCGTCCGGTGCTTCAGCACGCGTTCCATGGCGAGCTGGATGGCCTGCTCGGACTCGCTGTCCAGCGCGCTGGTCGCCTCATCCATGATCAGGATGGCCGGATCCGACACAATGGCGCGCGCAATGGTCAGGCGTTGTTTCTGGCCGGTCGACAGGGGCATGCCCTCGACACCGATCAGGGTACCGTACCGGTCCGGCAACGAGTCGATAAACTCATGGATCTCGGCGGCTCGCGCCGCCGACTCGATCTCCGCCTGCGTTGCCCCCGGCCGGGCATACCGGATGTTGTCGGCGATGGACGCCGTGAACAGCTGCGGGTCCTGCAACACAATGCCGAACTGAGGGCGGAGATGCTTGAGCCGCAGGGAGCGCACTTCCTCCCCGTCCAGCCGCAGGGATCCCCCGGTCACATCAAAGAACCGGAGCAACAGCGAGAGCACGGTGCTCTTGCCACACCCCGTCGGCCCGATGATCGCCACGGTCTGGCCGGGCTCAACATGCAGGGTGAAATCACGGATGACCGGCTTCTCCGGAGTGTAGTGGAAACAGACGCCTTCGAAGTCGACCCGTCCGGTGAGGCGCGGCAGAACCTTCGCGCCGGGATCATCCCGGACTTCCGGGGTTTCGGCAAACAGCTCCGCCAGCCGGTCCGACGCCACGCTGACATCCTGGATCTGCTTGGCCAGCATCGAGAACCGCACGGCCGGCCCGAGCAGTTGCACGGCATAGGTGGAAAAGGCCAGCACGTCTCCGTAGGTCATCAGGTTCATGAGCACCAGGGCGCATCCCGCGAAATAGATGGTCGTGCGCCCGGCCTCCGACAGCAGCCGGGTGTTGTTCCAGAAGGTGTTGTTGGCCACCAACAACGTGCTGCCCTGGCGCAGGCTTGACTCCGACTGGGTATGGAATGTGCGCTGTTCCCGCGCCTCCGTCCCGTAACTCTTGACAACCAGGGTGGTCATGAGCCGTTCCTGAAGCCCCGAAGACAGGCGGTCCATCGACCGCTGGTAGCGCCGGTTGAACTGCCGGATGGTTCCGATGTGCAGGCGGGCATTGAGGACAAACACCAGCATCAGGAGCAGGATCAGCAGCGCCAGCCGCCAGTTGATGAGAAAGGTGGCCGTAATGGCAAAGGCGGAGCAGACCAGATCCGAGACAATGCTGATGGTCTGGGCGGTCAGGAGATTCTGCACCGCCCCGGCATCGCCCATGAGACGGTTGACGAGCATCCCGACGCCGGTTCTGCCGAAGAAGCGCATGGAGAGCCGCAGAAGGCGCTGGTAGAGGGACTGCCTCAGCTCGAACACGAACTTCTGCCCGACGTAGGTGATGCCCAGCGTCTGGACATAGGAACAGGCCGCGTTCACCAGCGGTATCAGGAGCATGGCCACCCCCAGCAGAAAAAGCGGGGTTCGGTCGCCGGGCGTAATGACCGTGTCGACGACGGCCCGCATCACGAGCGGGGGAAGCATCGCAAGCACCGACATCAGGACCGTCAGTCCCAGCAGAGCCCAGAGCCGGCGCTTATGGGGCGCCAGCATCGGAATAAAGATTTTCAACCGGGCGGGAATCATGGACTGTTGCCGCCGCTCACGGATTCGCCAGGAATTGCCACACATTCACCCTGCCGCAATAGATGCGCGCCTCGGCCGAGGTTCCCGGGGGAACGGGGCGTCCGCGGGCGGCAAAGTCGCCGTAGGCAACCCGGTAAGCCTGTTGTCCGTCCTTCTGGATGACATTCCTGAGGCTCTCAATCCGCCCCTTGAACCATACCGGCTGGAGTCCCCCGTAGGAGGTCAGGCAGGCCTTGTAGTCCTGCCCCACGGCAACGCGGGCGGCGTAGCGCTCCGGGATCCGCAGTTTCAACACCTGCCG
>CAYOQM010000025.1:15774-17444 GCA_964406065.1 uncultured Verrucomicrobiota bacterium | reverse complement strand
CAAGAATTTCAGCCGGTGGGATGGGCAATGCTGACAAAACGAATCATACCCTGCCTGGATGTGCGGAACAAGAAGGTCACCAAGGGTGTCAAATTCCAGAACAACGTGGTGCTGGGCGATGCGGTCGAGCTGGCTTCGAAATACTACGACGAGGGGTGCGACGAGTTGGTGTTCTACGACATCACTGCGTCAGCCGAGCGGCGCCCGATCGATATAGAGATGGTGCGGGAGGTGGCGCGGGCGATCCATATTCCGTTTGCCGTGGGCGGTGGGATATCGAACCTGTCCGACATGTCCCGCGTCCTGCTGGCGGGTGCCGAGAAGATCTCGGTCAATTCGCTGGCCGTGGTGACACCGCAGATCATTGCCGATGGGGCCCGGGCGTTTGGTTCCCAGTGCATTGTGTTGGGAATGGATCCCGTGAAGGTGGACAACGATCCGCGTTTCCCAAGCGGCTACGAGGTCACCACGCGGGGCTTCCGTGAGCGCACCGGCATGGATGCCCTGGCCTGGGCGCTCCGGGCCGAGGATCTGGGTGTGGGGGAGATCGTGGTCAACTCCGTGGATGCCGACGGAATGCGGACCGGATACGAGCTCGTCCTGACTCGGCTGATTGCCGAGGCGGTTCATATCCCGGTCGTGGCCTCCGGTGGCGCGGGCAAGCCATCCCATCTGGCGGATGCCTTTACGGCAGGGAAAGCCGATGCCGCCATCATCGCCGGCATGATTCACACCGGCGAATACACCATTCCGCAGATCAAGCAGGAATTGCTCGCGTCCGGGATTCCGATCAGGAAAAAATGGTAGATCTTCCGCTTTTGCGTCACGCATGGGCGGGACGCATTAGGCCGTCCGGGAAAAGACTGGACCCAAGTCCTGACCCCAAAGCTTTTCGGCATTTCGTCTCGTGGCGTCGGCCAAAGCGCCTTCCGGAAGCCCCCTGAGATTCGCGACCTCCGTTAGAATCCTCCCCAGAAAGGCGGGTTCGTTGGCCGGCTTACCGCTGGCATCCTGCAACGGGGTTGCCTGGGCGGGAATCAGGTCCGGCGCGTCCGTTTCAATCAGGAGACAATCCAGCGGTACGGCCGTGACCGCTTCCCGACCCTTCCGGTTATGGGCGAAGGTGATGGCGCCGGAGAAGGATAGGTATGCGCCGCGCCGGACCAGGGGTTCGACTAATTCCCCGGGGCCTGAATAGGAGTGAATTACAAAACCTGAGGCGGGCCAGCCGTTATCATCCAGCAATTCCATGAGCCGGCCCCAGGCTCGCCGGCAGTGGAAGGTGACGGGGCGCCGCAGTTCGTTGGCCAGGTGGAGTTGCGCCAGGAAAACGGACTCCTGGTCCGGGAAGGTTCCCTTGTCGAGGGCGTGATCCAGCCCGATTTCGCCGACGGCGGAGGGAGTGGAGGTGAGGCTCTCCCGCAGGCGGTCAAGCCAGCGGGCGGATCGTCCGCCACTGTACCAGGGGTGGAGTCCGAACGAGAGGTGCACCTTTGGAAAACGGCGGGCGATGCCGGGTAGATGCGTCCAGTCCTCCTCACAACTCCCGCAGCACATCAAGCCTGTCACTCCGGCCTGATCCGCGCGCTCCATGACGGTGTCGAGGTGCGGCAGCAGGCGCTTGTCCTGAAGATGGCAATGGGCGTCGAATAATTGCATAACGGTATTGA
>CAYOQM010000025.1:0-15764 GCA_964406065.1 uncultured Verrucomicrobiota bacterium | reverse complement strand
CAGGGGCATAATACATACTGCGCCGCTCGAAGGACATCATGAAGGTTGAGCGATGATGCATGAGTGAAGAACCCAGGCCCGCGAGTGACGCTGAAATTCTCCGGCAGGCACGTGGAAAGTTCGCCTGTATGGCGTCCTCCTACGGGCTGGGGGTCTTCAACGATAATTTCTTCAAGCAGGCCGCGCTGGTGTTGTTTGTGGCGGCCGGGAGGAACGATATGCAGGGCTATGCCCTGACGGTGTTCACGTTGCCGTTCATCCTTTTTGCCGCGCCGGCGGGCTGGTGTGCCGACCGGTTCATGAAGAGCCATGTCGTGATTTCCGCCAAGGGGTTGGAACTGGTAGCCATGCTGTTCGGTGCGGTTGGGATCTGCACCGGTTATTCCCCGCTGATCTTCACCATGCTGTTCATCATGGGGTTCCAGGCCGCGCTCTTCAGTCCGGCCTTGAATGGCTCGTTGCCGGATCTCTATCCCGAGCGGCTGGTACCCCATGCCAACGGCATCCTGCGCCTGCTGGTTACCCTCGCCATTCTGGGTGGCGTCGCGGTGGCGGGAATGCTGCTCGATCACCAGCAGCCCTGGCTGTGGGGCATCGAGAAGGGGCGTTTGCTGGTGGCCGCGTCGGTGATCGGGGTGGCGCTGGTGGGGTTGCTTGTGAGCTTCGGTGTGCCCCGGCGGCCCGCCGCCAATCCGCAGGCTGCGTTTCCCTGGTACGGCCCCGTGCATACCCTCCAGGAACTCATCGCGACGCGCAAGGACCCCTTGCTGGCGGCCACCATTTTCACCAACATCTTTGTCTGGCTCATGGGTTCGCTGGGCATCCTCGTGATCAATCCCCTTGGAATCCAGGAGTTCCACATGAGCAAGACCCTGACCAGCTACCTGATCGTCAGCCAGCTGGGGGGCATCGCGGTCGGGGGATTGATCAGCAGCCGGCTCGTGGCTATAACCCGCTGGTACCGCGTGGTATGGCCACTTTGCCTGGCCATGTCTCTGGTCATGATGGCGATGCCGCTGGTGCCGTTGGCGCCGGCGGCATGGCATCACCCGATGCTCTACCTGCTCACCTTCCTGCTAGGCGCCTTCGGGGGCGGCATCCTGATTCCCATGGAAAGTTTCCTGCAGATCCGCCCGCCGGTCGAGCGCAAGGGCGCGGTGCTTTCGGCTGTGAACTTCATCGTGTTCGCCGGCATCATGTTGTCGGGACTTTGTTCCAATTACCTGAATGCCCATTGGCGACCAACCCTGGCCTTCGGCATCATGGGCCTGGTGTCACTGGGAGTGACCGCGATCCTGTATGCCGTGTTCCGGCGGCAGACTGAAAGGATTGGCGGATAAAATAGACAGGCCGGATCCCCGCGGCGGTCAGGGGACCTGTCCTGATTTTATCTGGACCTGTTCATAGGCCTGGGCATAGAAGCGGCCCAGATTATGCCAGTCGAAGTGCTCGGAGGCGATCTGAGTGCGGTTGCGCTGGTTGATGCGTTCGCGCCGGTCGAGCTGCAGGAAGCCGAACAGGTGATTGGTGAGCGCGGTGGCGGCGGCATCGAAGGATCCGTATCGGCGGTTGAGCACATGCAGGCCATCTTTCTCATGGTCGGTGATGTTCTGCTCAAGATAGGTTCCAAAACCTGAAAGATTGCTGGTGACGGAGGGCAGCCCCATGGCGGCGCATTCCAGCGGTGCGTATCCCCAGGGTTCGTAGGAACTTGGGAAGATTCCGAGGTGGCAGCCGCGCACGAACTGGTCGTAATCCATTCCGAAGAGCGGGTCATTGGTGGTCACGAAGTCGGGATGGTAGACCACCTTGACGGGATCGCCCGGCTGGTTGAAAAGCGAGCAGGAGCGCAACTGGTTGAGGATTTCATCATGGCTGTCATCAACCAGGTCGTGGGTGACGATCGTGGGCATGCTCTTGCTTTTCCAGACGTGCATGAGTCGGCGCAGCCGAAGGCGCCAGTAGTCGTCGACCATCGAATCGATCGCCGGGAACTTGCCCATGGAGGCGGAGACGAACAGTCGCTCGGCGATCTGGTTGCCGATCTGCCGGCAGTCGTCCTGCATTTCCTGCATCATGGCGCGACGGCGCAGGGCCTCGGCGTTGATGGCGCGGATCGGCTGTCGCGTGATCACGAAGAAGACCACCGTCTGGTTTGTTCCGGCCTGCTTCATCCGGTAGTTAAGCCGGGCGAGGGATTCAATGGTGAGGTCAAATCCCTTGTTGCGGTACTCAAAGCGTCCCGAGGTGAAGAAATAAAGGGTGCGGTCGAGGTCGAACGAGTAACTGGGGAAGAAGTGGGCCATTACAAATTGATTGATCTTTTCCTTGTAGACGCGGTGCAGGTTTTGGAATTCGTGCAGGGCCACGAAGCGCTCGAGGTTCAGTCCGTTGGGCGTCAGGAGATCGGGTTTGCGGCCGAGCAGGTGTTCGCATTCGTAACCGGTGATGTCGCTGACGGTCGTGAAGACATGGCTGCCATGGGCGGCGGCGCGTTCCAGGCGGACTTGCGCCTCGATGTTGAACCGGCGTGCGTCGCCCAGCCAGTCCACGAAGGGAACATGGTCGTAGAACCAGGGATCGTTCATGGCCAGATAGCGGCCCAGCAGGGTGGCATGCGTCGTGAACACGATCGAGACCGGAATGTTGGCCCGCCGGATTTCCGGAATGGCCGCGCCGCCCATCCATTCATGGAAGTGGGCGATCATCGGGCGCCGGGCGGTTTGCGCTTTGGCCAGGGCGCGGAAGCATTGTTCCACCACATAACCGAACATCACCACCTGGTTGATCAGGTCATCCTTGTCCGGGATGGCGATGTTATGGTGCTCCCACATCAGGTATTTGATCCATCCCATCTGGGGTTCCGCCGACCGGGGATTCAACAGGAGCGCGCGTGGACGGCCCGTGACCAGCCAGTGCCCGTAATGGGCTTCAATGCCCTGTTCATTCAGGAGCTGGATGACCTCGCGGAACATCGCGGGCGGTTGGACTTCCTCGAATTCAGTTTGCGAGGTCTGCGGATTGAAGGGGCCGATCAGACAGTACCGCGTGCCCCATTCTTCGACAATGCTGGGAACCTTGGATCGGATGACGGTGTAGATGCCGCCTAATTGCTGACAAACTTCCCACGCCACTTCGAACAGGAGCGGCTTGATGGTGGAATCGTGGGTAGTTTCAGGATGCGCTGCTTTTGACATAGGTCTACCTCGCTGTTTGCCTAGCTACTTCTACACCGCGGTTTTTCCAGAGGCAAGATGCAATTCCAGATGCAATTCCGGATGTCGTGAAGAGCCCTAATCAGGCAATTCTTGAGCCGGGCAACTGCCAAGTTAAAAAAAACTGAAAATTTGTTGCGTTCGGTGGGGCGAAGTGGTGTATTGTGTCGCAGGAATACATCATTGTGGGGCATCAGTGCAGATAACGGGAAAAAATGAAGTGTCGATGGGGGCGTTAATAGGCCTTTTTACAGGCACTTACACCCATTCCCTCGACCCTAAAAAACGCCTGACCATTCCGTCGGAGTGGCGCGATCAGGCCGGGGAGCCCAATGGATTGTATGTATTGCCGGATTTGGAGGGGCGCCGCTTCCTGAATGTGTTTCCGGCGCGGGAGATGTCGCAGCGGTTGCAGAGCATCAGAAACCTGTCGATTGCGGATGTCAAGGGACGGCAGTTTGCCCGCCTGTTGGGATCCCAATCGCAACTGGCTCCCTGGGATGCGGCCGGACGTATCCGTATCAACGACGGCTTGCTGGATCACGCGCGATTGGCGGGCGACGTGCTGCTCGTGGGCGTGTTCGATCATTTTGAGTTGTGGAATCCGGAGCAGTGGAAGGCGGAAGGTTCAAAGGGATCCGCCGATCTGGGCGAGGCTGCCCGTTATGTGGGCTTCTAAGCGCGTGGGAGCCGGGTATGAATGATATGACGCGGTTAGTGACGGTGTTAATGGAGTTGTACGGAGCCATCACGGGATGGAACCGTGCGTTCTCCTGGGTGGGCGTGTCCCGGAGGGGCGCTGATACGGTTGGAAACATGCTCGATTTCCGCCGGGTTGGCGGAGCGGGGGCCCGGATTGCCAGCACGGTGGTGAGTCGTCACGTGATCCATCAACCGGAGAGGGCTCATGCATCGTGCCGTCCTGCTTGACGAAGTCATCGCGTGGCTTGCACCCAAGCCGGGCGGAGTCTACATCGACGGTACGCTGGGCGCCGGCGGGCATACCCGGGCGATTGCCATGGCGGTGGGGCCAACGGGCCGGGTGATGGCGATGGATCAGGATGCCGGGGCGCTGGAGCGCGCCAGGGCGGCTCTTGAAGGCTGCCGGGAGCAATGTGTGCTGGTCAGGGGAAGTTTTGCGGGACTGGCCGAGGCGGCGGTGGCCAGCGGTCTGACCCGGGTTGACGGGGTGTTGCTGGATATCGGGATTTCATCGGATCAACTGGATGACCCGGAGCGAGGGTTCAGTTTCATGAGGGAAGGCCCGCTGGATATGAGGATGGATCAGGGGTGCGCGGCAACGGCCGCGGATCTGCTGAACACGCTGTCGGAACCGGAGCTGGCGGATATCCTGCGGCGGTACGGCGAGGAGCCGAGGGCGCGGGCGGTGGCAAGACGGATTGTGGAACAGAGAGCGGGCGACCCCTTTGTCTCGACGAGCCAGTTGGCGAATCTGGTGGAGCGGGTGTACGGAGGCCGGCGCGGGAGGATTCATCCGGCGACGCTGACTTTTCAGGCGCTCAGGATTGCCGTGAACGGCGAATTGGAGGCGCTGGAGAAGGGATTGGAGTCCGGCCTCAGGATCCTGGCGCCGGGTGGAAGGATGGCGGTGATTTCTTTCCACAGCCTCGAGGACCGCAGGGTGAAACAGTTTTTCGTTGAACATCAGGGACGGATGGAGTCCCTGCCGGAGGGCGGAGAGAAGTGGGTCGGGACGCCCCCGGAAATGAAGATATTGACCCGCAAGCCGGTGATGGCAACGGATCAGGAATGTCGGGACAACCCGCGGGCCCGGTCGGCAAAATTGCGTGTGGCGCTACGAAAGGAATGAAATGATGATCAGGAAGAACAAGAAAAAAGGTCAGACGAAATTGCCGGTGCCGATTCCCCTCGTGGCTCTGGTCCTGGTTGTCTCCAGCTTTGCTCTCGTTTATGTCCGCCTTCAGAGCCGGACGGAAAAACTGGGTCGCGAAATCAAGGAACTCGAGGCCACCCGGGAGAGTCTGCGCGACCAACTTGTCCAGGAACAGTGTGAGTGGGCCCGCATGCAATCCCCGTCGAGTCTCGACCAGTCCCTCAGGACTCATGGCCTTGCCATGAACTGGCCGAACCGCGATCAGATTGTCCGTGTTCGGTATGACGGATCCCTCGATGCGTCCCGTGGATATGAGCTGCGTCCGTCCTCCCGCGTGGCGCGCTTGGACAGGGTTGTGATGAATGACTGAAAGCCGGGCTTCTGCCAAGTTTCTGCTGCTGGTTGCGCTGTTGGGCGTGGCGATGGTGGGGCTGGGAGTTCGTCTGGTGGTGTTGCATCTCGGGGGGGCTGAACAGGACCGGGCCATTACGGCCAAGACCCGCACATACAAACAAACCCTCTCGGTTCCCCGGGGGCGTATCCTGGACGGGAGTTCCGCTACGGGCATCCTGGCGCTGAATGTCGGCGTTAAGGATGTCTGGGCCGATCCCTCCCTGCTGATGATGAGCAACCGGGTTGGGGTCACCGTGGCTCGTCTGCGGCCCCTGTTGGAGTTCGATGCCGCGGAGCTCACCCTGCGCCTGTCCAGGACCAACAGCCAGTTCGCCTATGTCGCCCGCAAGGTGCCCGAGTCCGTGGCGGAGCGGGTTGCCGCATTGAAGCTGCCGGGCATCCATTTTGAGGATGCCTCAACTCGCTCTTACCCGCAGAACGCGATGCTGTGCCATGTGCTCGGGTTTGTCAACAGCGACGGGGTGGGGTCGGGCGGTGTGGAACAGCTCATGGAAAAATATCTCAAGGGGAGTCCGGGGCTGATCGAGAGCCGACTGGATGGGCGCCGGCGCGAAATGGTCGACCGCCGCATCCAGGAGATCCCGCCGAAGGACGGCGCCGATGTGATTCTGACCCTCGATCAGAACCTCCAGTATATTGCGGAGAAGGCGGTGGATGCGGCCATGGAGCGGAACCGGTCCAAGGCCGCGCTGGTCATCATCGAGCGCATCCGCACCGGGGAAATCCTCGCGCTCGTCAGTCGTCCCTCCTTCGACCCCAATCGCTTCCGGGAAGCACGGGATCCCCAGAAATTGAACCGGACGATCGGCGTGGTCTACGAACCCGGTTCGACTTTCAAGGTTTCAGTGATTGCCGCCGCCTTGAACGAGGGGATTGTCAAACCCGACCAGATGTTCGACACCGAGAACGGGCGCTGGCTCTATCAGGGAAAGATCCTGCGCGACTATCATTCCTATGCACGTCTGGATGTGGCCGATATTCTCAAGAAATCGAGCAATATCGGCGCCGCCAAGATTGCGATCATGCTGGGCAACGAGAAACTGGACCGCTATCTGCGAAATTTCAATATCGGCAGCAAAATGGGAATTGATCTACCCGGCGAGGAAGGCGGCATTCTGGCCCCGGCGACCAAATGGTCGCCCATCAGTTCCAGCCGCATTGCCATCGGGCAGGGAGTTTCGGTGACCGGCCTTCAAATGCTGGGGATCCTCTGCACGATCGCCAATGACGGCATGACCATGAAACCCTATGTGATCCGGGAGGTGGTTGCCGCCGACGGCACGGTTCTTCTTCGCCGCCAGCCCGAGGTAATCGGCCGGCCAATCCGTCCGGACACCAGTAAATTGATGCGAAAACTCCTGGGCCGCGTTTGCGAGGAGGGGGGGACCGGGACGAAGGCCAGGGTGGACGGATTCCGTGTGGCCGGCAAGACAGGGACTGCGCAAAAGGTGATTGCCGGGCATTATTCGGAGACGGAGTACATGGCTTCCTTTGTCGGCTTCCTGCCGTTGGAAAAGCCTGAGATCGGCATGATTGTGGTTTTTGATGAACCGCAGCCTCTACACACCGGGGGGGCCGTGGCCGCGCCCGTCTTCGGAGAGATCGCCGAACAAGCAGTCCGCTATCTCGGCATTATGCCCGAGGAGGGATCCTTGCCGCCGGTCCGGAAGGGAGCTGCGGACGGAGGGAATGAGACATTCTAATGAAACTGTCGGACATTCTTGCCAAGGTGGGACATCTCAGGGTTCGGGGCAATACCGACCGGCTGGTATCGGGAATCGCCTATGATTCGCGAAAAGTGGCCGCGGACGGACTGTTCGTGGCGATTCCGGGCGCCAAGCATGATGGATACGAGTATCTCGAGGAAGCTGTAAAACACGGGGCGGGCGTGGTCGTGCTGACCCATGGCCACTTTTCCAGGCGTGAGGTCACTGAAGTTCACGTCGAGGATGCCCGCCGTGCTCTGGCGGAAATGGCGGACGTGTTTCATGGACATCCCAGTGGCCGTCTTGCCGTGGCGGGGATCACAGGAACCAACGGGAAAACCACCACGGCGTTCATGCTGCGTAATGTCCTGGAAGCCGCCGGGTTGGCGCCCGGGCTGATGGGAACCGTCCAGTATGAAATCGGGGCCAGGATACTGCCCGCCACCCGGACCACGCCGGAGGCGTCGGATATCCAAGGCTATTTTGACCAGATGCTGCGGTCGGGGTGCCGAGGGGCCGTGATGGAGGTATCGTCGCATGCCCTGTCCCAGGATCGTGTGCGCGGGATTGATTTCGATGTGGCGGTGTTTACCAATCTCACCCGCGACCACTTGGATTATCACGAGACCATGGAAGCGTATTATCAAGCCAAGCGCAGGCTGTTTACCACGCTGGGTGGCGGGGGCAAGCCTGCGGTCGCCGTCATCAATCACGACGATCCCTGGGGGCGCCGCCTGGCCGCCGACCCTGATATCAAGGTGCCGGTCCTGACGTTCGGTCTTGCCGGGGGCGCTGCGGTTCGTGCGACCGAAGTGGCGATGGGACCGTCCGGCAGCGACTTCACCGTGCGGGGGCCCTGGGGCGACAGCCGCTTGCACATTCCCTTGCTGGGAGGGTTCAATCTCCAGAACGGCCTGGCTGCCTACACCGCCGCCCGGGCCTTGGGCGTCGAGGAGGGCGTCGTCGTTCGCGCCCTCGCCGGGCGTACCGCTGTCCCCGGCCGTCTTGAGGAAATCCCGACCCGTCGCGGGTATCGCGTATTCGTCGACTATGCCCATACCGATGACGCCCTGGCCAATGTTCTCGAAACGCTCCGCGCCTTCACGGAAGGCCGGTTGATCGTGGTGTTCGGGTGCGGTGGAAACCGTGACCGTTGCAAGCGGGCGCTGATGGGAGCGGTGGCCGCACGCCTGGCCAATCAGTCGATTCTGACCTCGGATAATCCCCGCGACGAAGTTCCCGCCGCGATCATTGAGGAGATCCGCGCCGGGTTCGGCGACAAAACGAATTATGCCGTTGTCGAGGACCGGGCCGGGGCGATACACCAGGCCCTGGCCATGGCGGGCGACAAGGATGTGATTCTGATTGCCGGGAAGGGGCACGAGACAACCCAGGAGCGGCAGGGGGTGTATTCGCTGTTTGACGACCGGCAAATGGTGCGCAAGATTTTGAAGGAAATGGACGGAACGCGATGAGTCAGGGTTTTGTTCCCTCCGAGATGGCGGAGTGGGCCGGCGGCAACTGGACGGGTACGCCGCCGCGTGTCATCAGTGCTGTGGTGCATGATTCAAGGAAGATTGTCCCCGGTTGCCTGTTCGTGGCGCTCCGTGGCGCCCGCTTTGATGCCCATGATTTCGTGGCCCGGGTGGCGCAGGAAGGCGCCGCCGCTGCGATGGTGTCACAGTCGCGCCTTCCGGATCTGGCCGGTCTTGGTCTGCCGTTGCTGGGTGTGGAGGATACTGGGGTCGCCCTGCAGGACCTAGCCGCCGGGTACCGGCGCAAGTGTGGCCTGACGGTTGTTGGCGTCACTGGCAGCACGGGCAAGACCACCGTAAAGGAAATGATTGCCTGCCTGTTGTCGTCCTCCATGGCAACCGCCTGCACCCAGGGGAACTGGAACAACGAGATCGGACTCCCCTTGAGCATCCTGGCCATTCCGCCGGGAACGCGGGCCGGGGTCCTGGAATTGGGGATCAGTCATCCCGGCGAGATGGCGCCCCTCTGCGCCATTGCCCGGCCGGAGTGGGGCGTGATCACCAATGTGGGCCCGGTGCATCTTGAATTCTTCGCGTCGGTGGAGGCCATTGCCCGGGAGAAGGGGGAACTGTTCCGGAGCCTGCCGCGGGAGGGAACCGCCGTACTGAGTCTGGATGATCCGTCCTTCGAGTTGCTGCAGGCCATGGCGCCCGGTGCCGTGCGCACCGTGTCGCTGAAGGCCGGGGCGGAGGCCGATTATGTGCTGTCCCGGGAGGATCGCCGGACTGGCGACTGCGTCGTGGCGGACCGGTTCGACGGGCGGCGCCACGCCTTCCGGCTGACGGTGCCGGGTGTGCACAATCGCCACAATGCCTTGCTGGCCCTGGCCGTGGCGCGCGGGATGGGCGTGGCCTGGGAGGCGATTACCGGGGCGTTCGCCCGCTATGTGCCGCCCGCCATGCGCTGGGAGCAGAAGACGGCCGGCGGGATAACCTTCATCAACGACGCCTACAATGCCAATCCGCTCAGCATGTCCGCCGCCATCACGACCTTCAGGGAATTCGAAACGGCGGGTCGGAAATGGCTCGTGCTGGGCGATATGCTGGAGCTGGGAACCGGGGCCGTTGAGGAACACCGGGCGATTGGCCGTTCCCTGGCGGGCGGGCCTTGGGCAGGGCTCGTCACGGTGGGTGAACTCGGCGCGGAAATTGCCCGGGGTGCGGTGGACGCCGGCCTGGCGGCAACGGAGGTACAGTGCTGCGGGACGGTCAACGAAGCGGTTCGCGTGCTGAAGGAAAAAGTTGTCAAAGGGGACGTTCTGCTGGTAAAGGCATCGCGCGGGAAACAACTGGAGAAAGTGATTGCCGGAATGATCGACGGGATGGAGAAGGGTTGAGGCCATGTTCTATTATTTGTATCACCTGAGCAATTGGATGTCCGGGTTGCGTGTGTTCAAGTACATCACGGTCCGGGCGCTCGCCGGCGCGGCCACGGCCTTCCTGTTGTGCGTGATCCTGGGGCCCTGGGTCATCCGGACCTTGCGCCGGCTCAAGATCCAGCAGTATGTCCGCAAGGAGGAGGCTCCACCCCTGCATGTCCTGCATGGGGGCAAGGAAGGCACGCCCACGATGGGCGGCATCCTCATCATCGGCTCCGTAACGGTGTCCACCCTCTTGTGGGCCATTCCCACGAATATCTTCATTCTCCTGACGCTCCTGACATTTGTCTTCATGGGGATGGTCGGGTTCATTGACGACTACGCGAAGCTCAAGGGTAAAAGCGCGAAGGGGTTGAGTGCCCGGGCCAAGTTCTTCCTGCAGGTGGTGTGGGCCCTGCTGATGGGCGGAGCCCTGCTGCTGATCCCCGAGACGCGTGACCAGGCCCGGCAACTGATGGTGCCGTTTATCAAGGGGCCTGTCATCCAGGATATGGGGGTGTTGGTGTCGATCGTGTTCGCAGCGGTGATCATTGTGGGGGCGAGCAATGCGGTGAACCTGACGGACGGGCTTGACGGGTTGGCCATCGGGTGCAGCAGTTCAGTGGCCATTGCGTATTTGGTGATGGCCTACGTCGCCGGACATAAGGCCTTTGCGGAGTATTTGTTCCTGCCGCACATTCCGGGGAGCGGGGAGCTGGCGGTGTTCTGCGGGTGCCTGCTGGGCGCGGGGCTCGGGTTCCTCTGGTACAATTGTCATCCCGCGCAGTTCTTCATGGGCGACACGGGGAGCCTGGCGTTGGGTGGCGGGATTGCCATGGTGGCCATCCTGATCAAGCAGGAACTGACCCTTGTGATTGTCGGCGGCGTGTTTGTCATGGAGGCGCTGAGCGTGATCCTTCAGGTGGCCTCGTTCAAGTTGCGGGGCAAGCGCATCTTTGCCTGTGCGCCGATCCACCACCATTTCGAGATGCGCAAGTGGAGTGAAACGCAGGTTACCATCCGCTTCTGGATCCTCTCAATCCTCTGCGCGCTCATCGGCGTGGCGACGCTGAAAATCAGGTGATCGCCGGGTAGAGGCTTCTCAACTTTGTGGTGCGACAATGGCGGTGAACAAGCAATACATAGCGGCGGGACGCGCGCTGGTCATGGGACTCGGCTCCAGCGGGGAGGCGGCGGCCTCGCTCCTGTTGCGCCAGGGTGCGCGGGTCACAGTCATCGACGCCCAGTCAAATCCGTCGCTCGAGACCCGTGCCACGATCCTCCGCAAGGCCGGAGCCTGCGTTACGACCGGCGCGGGCGGAATTCCGGATGAGGCCTATGACCTGGCCGTGTTGAGTCCGGGAATTCCGGTTTCCGCTCCCTGGGTCATGGCTCTGCAAGCGCGCGGGGTTCCGGTGATTTCTGAACTGGAACTCGGCTGGCAGGCGTGCCGTAGCCGTGTCCTCGCGGTCACCGGATCGAACGGCAAGAGCACGCTGGTGAAATTCTGCCGCGAATCGCTTGTGAAAAGCGGACTGACCGCCGAGGCGGGCGGAAATTTCGGGAGGCCGCTTTCCGCGCTGGCGCTTCTTGACCCCGCGCCGGACTGGATCGTGGCCGAGGTGAGTTCGTTTCAGCTTGAGGCGGTCGACCGTTTTTCCCCGGATGTGGGCATCCTGTTGAATTTGAACCCGAACCATTTGGACCGCCATGGGACGATGGATGTGTACACGGCAATGAAGGCCCGCCTGTTTGCACGCCAGTCAGCCGGACAGACGGCGGTGCTGCCCTGGGATGCGCCTGAAGCTGTGCGGGTGGCAGTGCCGTCCGCCGCACGCCGGGTGACGTTCGGACTGGCGGACGCCTCCCACTACCGTTACGAGAAGGGTGCCGTCACGGGAGGATCCGGTCGGGTGTCGCTTGCGGGTACGATATTTGACAACGAGGTCATGGGTGTAACGGCAGCGGCCTGTGTGGCCGCGATGGAGGGCGGCGGAGTTCCCCTTGGCGGGGTGACGGCGGCGGCGCAGGCGTTCGAGCGTCTGCCGCACCGCATGCAGACCGTGGCGACGGTGCGGGGGGTGACCTTTATTGATGACTCGAAGGCGACGAATCTCGCGGCGCTTTCCGCCGGCATCCACATGGCCGGGGCTCCGGTTCGTTTGATTGCCGGCGGGTTGCTAAAGGAGACCCGGCTCGATTCGGTGAAAAAAATACTGGCCAAGCAGGTGCGCGGGGTTTACATTATCGGGAAATATTCGCAGCTCATGGCTTCAGCATGGAATGAATGTGTTCCCTGCACGGAGTGTGGCGAGTTGCGGGAGGCCGTGAACAGGGCCTGGAGTGAGGCGCAGGCGGGTGAGGTTGTGTTGTTGTCGCCGGGTTGCGCGAGCTTCGATCAGTTCAAGAGTTTCGAGGACAGAGGTGAGCAGTTTTCGGGTTTTGTCAGGGACATTCAAAAAGGAGAAAGAGATCGTGAATAAGGTGTGGATGATGGGTTCGGTGGCGATGGTGGCTGGTGGTTTGATGTTGAGCGCAGGATGCGGGACGACCCGCCCCACGGCTCAGGAGACAGCGGTTCCCGTGGTGATGCCGCCGACAACACCGCCGCCGTTGGTGGTGCCCAAGATCGAGGAAGTCAAGCCGATGGTGGCTGAAGTGACCACCAAGACTTATGTGGTCAAGTCCGGCGACAGCATTTCCCATATTGCCGCCCGTTTCAAGGTGCCCTCCAGGGATATCCTGAAACTGAATAACCTTTCCAACCCCAACAAGATTCGTGTCGGCCAGAAGTTGACACTTCCGGGGTATGTGGATCTGAACGCCCCGGCGCCCGTTGTGAAGGCTCACAAGAAGACGGCCAAGACGGCCAAGACCGGCAAGAGCGCCAAGAAGGCTGTTGCGGCCAAGCCCGCTCCGGTCGAGGGCGCGGTCCCGGCGGTTGACGGCGCTCCCGTTGCCCCTGTGGACGCGGGTACGGCGGCGGTGGTTCCGGCTCCGAAATCGAATGACGTGCTGCATGTGGTGGAGCCCAACCAGGAGCTCAGCGCGATCGCCATGATGTACGGCGTTCGCGTGGAAGAAGTCATGAAGCTGAACAACCTGACATCCCCGGATGTCAAGGTCGGGCAGACGTTGAAAATTCCGCCGCCTGTTGAGTGATGCGGAAGACGCCCACCATTTTAGTGGGTATCGTCCTTTTGTTACTGGCGCTGGGCATCGTTATGTTGGCCAGCGCCAGTTCCGTTAAAGGGAACGCGGTTTACAAGGACTCGAATTATTTCCTGATCCGCCAACTATTGTGGTTGGCTGTGGCCGTGGTGGCGGGAGGCGTGACCTATTCGGTGGATTATCACCGCTGGCAGCGCTGGTGGATTCCCATCAGCGTTTTCGCGGGGCTGTTCCTGTTTCTGGTATTGGTTCCCCACGTTGGCGTCAAGATCAACGGTAGTCACCGGTGGATCCGCTTTGGATCGTTCAGCGCCCAGCCTTCCGAGTTTGCCAAGTTCGCGCTCGTGATCATGCTGAGTTCGTGGATGGCGACCCGCAAGGGGCGCGAGGCGACATTTACGGAAGGCATTCTCAAGCCGGGACTGATGCTGATTCCCATTCTGGGGCTGGTGTTCATGGAGCCGGATTTCGGCACCACGGTGCTGTTGGCGGTGGTCGGCGGCGCCATCTTGTTCGTAGGGGGAAGTCCCGTTCGCTACCTGGGGATGGGCGTGTTTGCAGGAGTGGTTCTGTTCGCGGTGGCGGTGATGCATGATCCCGTTCGCGCCGGCCGTATCATGGCCTTTCTGGAGCCGGAGAAATGTCCCGCCGCGGCCTACCATCTCCAGCAGTCCGAGCAGGCGTTCACATTGGGCGGCGTCTGGGGCGTGGGGTTGGGGGAAAGTCTGCAGAAGCATTTCTACCTGCCCGAGGCCCATACTGACTTCATCCTGGCCATCATCGGCGAGGAATTGGGGTTGGCGGCCACGGTGATGGTGGTGGGCCTGTTTGCCGGGTTCCTGTTCTGCGGGGCATTGATTGCCAGCAAGGCGCCGGACAGGCTCGGACGCTTGATGGCAATGGGGTTCACGCTGATGATCACCGTCCAGGCCACGATCAATATCGGGGTGGTGACCGGCTGCCTGCCCACCAAGGGTCTGGCGCTGCCGTTCATCAGTTATGGCGGGTCCAGCCTCATCGTCTGCATGATGTGCGTGGGGGTACTGGTCAACATCGCCAGGCAGGCCGTGGTGACCGAGGAACGCGCAGTCATCCGCGCCGTCCAGGACAAGGGCCGCTGGCTCTGATCCGCCTGCCTCCGGCGCTACACAGTCTCGCCACTCATCATAAGGAGCCTTGATTTACCGCTGAATTCACCGATAATGGTAGCCAAAGCAAGTGCGTGTCAATTGAGGTGAATTATGGCCGGATCGAAGAACGAGGAGGATGTCGAGGTGGTGGCGCAGGAGCAGGCGCCCAGGGTCGAGAATAAGAATATCATCCCAGCCCGGTTCGTTTTCCCCCAGGCCCTTGCTGTCCTGCCCCTGTTGAGCCGTCCGATATTCCCGAAAATGATGGTGCCCCTGGCGGTGGAGGATGCGGTCCTCAAGAACATGCTGAGCGCCACGGCGGCGTCCTCGTCGAAATTTATCGGCCTGCTACTGGCCAAGGGAGAGACGGAGAACGCGGAACGGCACATTCCCCGCAAGGCGTCCGAACTTCACACGGTCGGCGTGGTGGCCGAGATCCTGCAGACGAACCAGACGGCCCCCGATGCGCCGCTCCAACTCATGGTCGGCGTCCTCGAACGGTTCAAGGTGGCCGGAGTCATTGCCGAGGATCCCGTCATCACCGTCAGGCCGGACTACATTATCGAGACGGAGATGGAGGAGAATGACGAACTACGCGCCTATTCCCTGTCCATCATCACCGCGATCAAGGATCTGCTGCAGTTGAACCCGCTTTTCAAGGAGGAGTTGAATCTCTTCCTGACCCGCTCGAATGTCAGGGATCCCGGCCGGCTGGCGGATTTTGCCGCGGCCATGACCACGGCGGGCGGGCAGGATCTGCAGGAGGTGCTTGCCGCCTTGAGCATCCGGACCCGGATTGAAAAGGTGTTGCTCCTGCTCAAGCGGGAAATCGATATTTCCCGCATCCAGGTCAAGATCAACAAGCAGATCGAGGAGAAGGTCACCAAGCAGCAGCGCGACTTCTTCCTGAGGGAACAGCTCAAGGCCATCAAGAAGGAACTGGGCTTGACCAAGGAAGGCAAGGAGACGGAACTGGATGAGTTCAAGGAGCGCCTGACCAAGTTGACTTTGACGGCGGAGGCCCAGGAGCGGATCAATGAGGAAATGAACAAGCTGGGCATCATGGAGCCCAATTCCCCCGAATTCGTGGTCAGTCGCAACTATGTGGACTGGCTGACCTCGCTGCCATGGGGCGTCTTCAGCAAGGACAGTTTCGAGATCCGCAAGGCGGCCGCCATCCTGAATGCCGAGCACTACGGATTGGAGGATGTGAAGGACCGCATTCTGGAGTTCCTGTCGGTCGGCATCCTCAAGGGAAACATTTCCGGCTCGATCATCTGCTTTGTCGGGCCGCCCGGTGTCGGCAAGACGTCCATCGGGCAGTCCATTGCCCGCAGTATCGGCCGCCAGTTCTACCGTTTCTCGGTGGGCGGGATGCGC
>CAYOQM010000024.1:0-17479 GCA_964406065.1 uncultured Verrucomicrobiota bacterium | reverse complement strand
AAGAAGACTGTGTCCCGGCCCTTTTCCGACCGTCCTTCCCAAATGGATAACCCGCTTCTTCACACAGGCTGCACACATTCCGCCATCCTCGTCCACACACGGTTTGCCGGGGTAAATCTGATAGAGCGCGCGATACTTCTGCGGCGTGAAATTCGGCATAAAAACGTTGGCCCCACGGGTCAGGACCAGATCCCGCCCCCCATCGAATAACGCATCAAAGGCCGTGGTTGCCGGAATATGGGTGCGGGGATTGAGCAGCCTGAGAATGGCAATCGTCTTGAAATAAAGTTCACGGTCTTCCAGAACCGCTCCGCCACCCAAGGGCGTTTCGGGATGGGACAGGAAAGGCCCGCACCCAATCATGTCCAGATCCAGCAGGGTCGTGAAAAGAATATCACGGGCTAGAGTTTCCAGAGTGCCGCCGGGCAATCCAATCATGAACCCGCTCCCCGCCTGGAGCCCGGCTCGCCGCAAGTTCCTCACACATTGTATCCTCTCCTCGAACACATCGTCGGGATGTATACGGTCAAATAAAAGCCGGTCCGATGTCTCAAACCGGAGCAGATACCGGTCGCAGCCCGCCTCCTTGAACGCCACCAATTCCTCGTACGGCCGCTCCCCGACGGACAAGGTGACGGCCACACCTGCCTGTCGCCGGATGGCGCGAATGATCTCGCTCAACCGCTCCACCGTGAACCACGGATCCTCACCCGACTGCAGCACAACCGTCGTGGCGCCTGATTGTCCAACCTCGCAGGCCGCTTGGACAATCTCTTCCATACCCATCCGGTACCGTTGCACTTTCCGGTTCGGACCCCGGATGCCGCAATAATCGCAGCTCTTCCGGCAGTAGTTTGAGAACTCAATGATGCCCCTCAAATGAACTTCATCACCGACGTTGTCATGGCGGACACGGTCGGCGGCCTCATAGAGGGCCTTGAGGTCGCCCCCCCTGCCCTGCAACAGGGACTCAACCTCTCCTTCCGTGGCTTTATTGCCGGAGCCGGTTATGCGTTCGACCAATGTCTGGAAGTTTCCATCCATAAAGAGATCACGCGCTGACCCGCCTGCTTTCACGGTAGATGCTGCCCGCCTCCGGAAAGGGGCTGAGGGCCCGCTCCAGAATCCCTAAACTGTGTCCTATGGCTAGCCCGTAGTTGGTGATAGGTACGCCATGAGCCCTCGCCTGCTCGATGCGCGACAACATCTGGCGCCGGTTCCACATGCACGCCCCGCAATGCACGATCAATTTGAAGTCATCGATCTGCGCGGGATACTCATTCCCCGCCTTGACCACAACATCAAGCTTCCCGCCGACGTACTCTTCCAGCCAGCGCGGAATCTTGACCCGACCGATGTCCTCATGGGTGGGATGATGCGTACAGGCCTCGGCCACGAGAACACGATCACCGGGCTTGAGACGGTCAATCGCCGTGACGCCACGAACCAATTCCGCCAAATCCCCCTTGAACCGCGCAAAAAGAATTGAAAATCCTGTGACCGGTATGGACGGAGGCACCTCGGCCACCACCTGCTTGAACGCCTGGCTATCCGTCACCACCAGGGCCGGCGGACGGCTCAGCCGCGCCAGGGACGCCGCCAAGGCATTCTCCTTGACCACCATGGCATAGGCATTCTGATCCAGAATCTCGCGCAAGGCCTGTACTTGCGGAAGAATGAGCCGCCCCTTCGGCGCCTCAATGTCGATAGGGACCACCAACAACACAAGTTCACCGGCGGGAACCAGGTCACCTATCAGGCCGGGAGCGTTCACATACTCATCGGGCGCCGACGTGATGATGGCCTGGCGCAAGTCATCCATCCCCGAACGCGTCACAGCACTGGCGCTCACAACTGTCCTGGCCCCTGCCTTGCGGGCTTGCTCTTCGACCACGCCGGGCGGACGGGCGTCGCTTTTGTTCGCCACCACAATGACCGGGGTCTTGCGTTTCGCAAACAAGGCCATGAGCCGCGTTTCGTAATCCTGCCAGTCATCCGTAACCAGAATGGCCAGATCGGTCCGCTCCACCACCCGCATGGTCTTGTCAACACGGAGTTGGCCCAAGGCGCCAACATCGTCCACCCCGGCCGTATCAACAAACAGCACCGGTCCCACGGGCAACAATTCCATGGCCTTTTCGACGGGATCCGTAGTCGTCCCCGCCGTCTCTGAAACAATGGAAACCGGTTGGCGCGTCAGGGCGTTCAATAGCGAGGATTTTCCGACATTCCTCCGTCCGAATATCCCGATCTGTAATCTCAACCCCTTGGGTGTGTTCTGCATTCCATTTCTCCCACTGAAAGCACGGATCCGATGATCCTCTTTCACTGCCTTCATCGTCAAGCGAAGACGCATACGCAATATTTTGATATTGCGTTCCATATGACTTGTTTGCGAAACATCAGGTAACTAGTCTTTCAGGAGGGCAGAATGAAATTGTGGCCGTATATCATCAGCATCATACTAGGGGTCGTTTGCATCGAGCTCAGCATCACCACTGTCATCATTGCCAGGAACAACATGTCCCTGCAAAATGACATCCAGTTGCGCCAGCAACAGCTCAATAACAGCATACTAAACCCGCAATCCCAGCAAATCGCCAACACCGTGCTACAGGACATGGCAGGGGTAGCATCGACGAATGCACCCATGCGCGCCCTGCTTGGCAAGTACGGCTACAAGATCCAGACGGCAGGCCAACCGAACCCCGTTGACAAGACCCCGGAACCCAAATCCCTGGAGAAGAACAACCCATGAACACGACTCCCACTGAAAAAACATTCAGCGCCTTCATTCCCATCGTTCTCATTGCCGTAGGCATGATTATTCTGCTGTCGTGGAACCTTTATATCGTGACGGGGCAAAACAAAAGTGGTGTGCAAATCAGCGCCCAGATGAATACCCAGATGGAACAGGCCCGCCAGACCGAACAGAAATTGCAGCAGATCATGACCGATCTGGTTACCCTGGCAAAGAACGACGCCGATGCAGACGCAATTGTGAAGCGCTACAAGATTGTCTACACCTCCCCTGCCAAAAAATAACTGTTACCGGTGTTAGCCCCCTGATTTCTGGCTACCGGACCCCGGGGCCAGAGATTGGCGCAAGACCTTGTCACCCGGCAAGGATTCGCTCAATCGCCAGCAACTCCTCATCGGCGAAGGTGAGATTATTGAGGGCGCCAACGGCTTCCTCGATCTGCTCTACCCGGCTCGCGCCAATCAGGGCCGAGGTCATTCCCGGGTGCCGCAAAACCCAGGCAATCGCCATCCGCGCAAGACTCTGTCCCCGCTTCCTCGCCACCTCGTTCAACCGCGCCACCTGCGCCAGAATGTCCTCCGTGATCTGCGCCGGCTTCAGGAACCCGTGCGGTTTCGAGGCCCGCGATCCCTCGGGAATCCCCTTCAGATATCGATCCGTCAGCAGCCCCTGAGCCAGGGGCGAGAAGGCTATGCATCCGATACCCTCCTCTGACAGCACCGACAACAGGCCCTCCTCCACCCACCGGTTGAACATGCTATAGGAAGGCTGATGAATCACGCATGGGGTGCCCAGCGTGCGCAGGACCGCGACGGCAGCCCCGACCTGCTCCGGCGTGTAGTTGGACAAGCCCACATACAAGGCCCGTCCGCTTCTGACAATATGATCCAGCGCACCCATCGTCTCCTCAATCGGCGTGTCGGGGTCGGGGCGGTGATGGTAGAAAATGTCCACATATTCAAGCCCCATGCGTTTCAGGCTCTGATCAAGGCTGGTGACCAGATACTTGCGCGATCCCCACTCCCCATAGGGTCCCGGCCACATCCGGTATCCGGCCTTGGTGGAGATGACCAATTCATCACGGTAGGCCGCCAGGTCTGCACGCAGGATCCGCCCGAATCCCTGCTCGGCGGATCCCGGCGGCGGGCCGTAATTGTTGGCCAGGTCAAAATGGGTGATGCCCAGATCGAATGCACGCCGCACCATGGCACGGGCATTCTCGAAGTCGTCCACCTCTCCGAAGTTATGCCAGAGCCCAAGCGAAATGGACGGCAGTTTCAGGCCGCTTCGCCCGCACCGGACATAGCGCATGGTTTCGTAACGGGAATCAAGGGGTTGATAGCTCATGGCCTGACCATACCACGCATGGCCCGTTGTTTCCACAAAAGGTAGATGGCGGGATAGACCAGCAGTTCCATCAGAAAGGAGGTGGCCAACCCGCCGACCATGGGCGCGGCAATGCGCTTCATCACATCCGCCCCTGTCCCCATCGACCACATGATGGGCATCAACCCCATTGAGGCCGCCGCCACGGTCATAAGTTTTGGCCGGATCCGTTTCACAGCCCCGTGAATAATGGCCTCATGCAGATCAGGGAGTGTCTGGAGCCGCCCCTCCCGCTTCGCCTCCTCATACGACAAATCCAGGAACAGCAGCATGAATACCCCGGTCTCGGCATCCAGCCCCATCAGGGCAATCATGCCAACCCAGACGGCGATGGACAGGTTATAGCCCAGCCCGTACAGAAGCCAGACCGCGCCCACCAGCGAGAAGGGAACGGCCAACATCACCACGGAGGCCTTGAAGGCCGACCGCGTGTTGAGATAGAGCAGCAGGAATATCAGGGCCAAGGTCGCCGGAACCACCAGTTTTAAACGTTCCCGCACCCGGAGCATGGATTCATACTGGCCACTCCACGCCAGTGAATATCCAACCGGAAGCTTCAACTCCTGCCTCACCGCCCGCTTGGCCTCCTCCACATAGCCACCCACGTCTCGCCCGGCGACATTCACGTACACATATCCCACAAGCATCCCGTTCTCATTCCGTATCATCGCCGGTCCCCGGTTAAGGACTATCTCCGCCACTTCTCCCATGGGCACATGGACTCCACCCGGAGTGGAAACCTTCACCCTTGCAAGCGCATCGAGATCGGACCTGAAATCCCGGTCATAACGCAAATTGATCGTGTACCGCTCCCGACCCTCCACCGTCACCGAGATATCCCGGCCGCCCACCGCGGTCATGATCGTCTCGTGCACATCGTTCACTGTCAGACCGTACCGCGCCAGTGCCTCCCGCCGCGGCACGAAATCGACGAAATATCCCGTCGCCGTACGCTCAGCGAACACCCCCTGGGTCCCGGGGACCTTCTTGATAATCGGCTCGAGTTGCGCCCCCAGCCTCTCGATTTCAGCCATGTCGGATCCGAATATCTTGATTCCCACAGGCGTGCGGATGCCCGTTGACAGCATGTCGATCCGCGCCTTGATGGGCATGGTCCAGCCGTTGACACAACCGGGAATCCTGACCGCCTTATCCATCTCCGCAAGCAGCTCATCCCAGGAAATGTGCTCGGGCCAGAAATAGCCCAGCCCCGTGCGGACCCACGCCGGTGCCCGGGATGAAAACCAGCGCGGCTTCGCCCTCCATTGCTCCGGAGGCTTGAGAACCACCGTGGTTTCCATCATCGAGAACGGCGCCGGATCCGTCGACGTGTCGGCCCGCCCGGCCTTGCCAAATACCGAAACCACTTCGGGAAATGATTTGAATATCCGGTCCTGCGTCTCCATCAGCCTCTGGGCTTCCGTCACCGAGATTCCGGGCATGGTCGTCGGCATGTACAGGATCACTTCCTCGTTCAGCGGCGGCATGAATTCATTCCCGAGCTTCAGGTAGACCGGCACCGTGGAGACCACAATCAGCAACGAGGCCAGGATCACCGCCCTGGGATGCCGCAATACCCAGCGGCAGGGCGGCTCATAGAGTCTGAACAACATGCGGCTGACAGGATGCCGCTCCTCGGGATAATAGGTCCCCACCACCGCCAGGGAGGCAAGCCTCGCCAGCCAGCGGGGACGAAACCGCAAGGGCTCCATCCGGCTGAACAACATCCTCACCGCCGGATCCAGCGTGACCGCCAGCACCGCCGCCATGGCTATGGCCAGCGTCTTGGTGTAGGCCAGCGGCTTGAACAACCGCCCTTCCTGATCCTCCAGCGCGAACACCGGCAGAAAGGCCACGGCAATGACCAACAGGGAAAAGAAAACCGAGGGCCCCACCTCCAACATGGCCTCCAGGCGGATCCTGTGGAAATCCCCGGCCTTCCCCCCCGCCTGCCAGAGTTCCAGCCGCTTGTACGCGTTCTCCATCTCCACAATGGCGCCATCGACCAGCACACCGATGGAGATCGCTATGCCGGCCAGACTCATGATGTTGGAACTGATCCCCAGCCAGTACATGGGAATGAAACACGTCAGAACCGTTACCGGTATGGTGATGATGGGCACAATGGCCGTGGGCAAATGCCTCAGGAAAAACAGGATCACAAGGCTGACGATGAGGATTTCCAGCCCGAGTTCATGCGTCAGGGTATGGATCGCCTTGCGAATCAGGTCGTAACGGTCATAGGTCGTCACCACCTCCACGCCGTCCGGCAGGGAAGGTTTCAAATCCTCCAGCTTCGCCTTGACACGATCAATCACACTCCGGGCATTTTCACCGTGCCGCATTACCACAATGCCGCCGACCGTGTCGCCCTCCCCGTTAAGATCCGATATCCCGCGCCTCATCTGCGGCCCGACCCCGACGGTGGCCACGTCACGCAACCGCACAGGCACCCCGTTACCGCCTGCCTTGACCACCACCGTTTCCAGCGCCTTGGGATCCTTGACATAACCCCGCGCGCGAACCATGTATTCCCGGCCATTCCATTCAATCAAGCGGCCGCCCACCTCGTTATTGCTCTGCCGGATGGCTTCCGTCACCTCTTTCAGGGTCAGGCCGTATCCCTGCAGGCGATTGGGATCCACCGTTACCTGGTACTGTTTCTGGAATCCGCCAATCCCGGCGACTTCAGCCACCCCGGGCACGCTTTGGAGGGCATACCGCAACACCCAGTCCTGGAAAGTACGGAGTTCCGCCAGTGAGTGCTTCCCGCTTCGGTCCACCAGGGCGTACTGATAGACCCATCCGACTCCCGTCGCATCCGGCCCCAGCTCAGGCGTGACGCCGGCCGGCAGGCTCCCCTGCAGTTTGGAGAGATACTCCACTACCCGGCTGCGCGCCCAGTAGATGTCCGTGCCATCCTGGAAGATCACATAAATGTAGGAATAACCGAAATCGCTGACCGCCCTGATCGCCTTGACCTTCGGCGCCCCCAGCAGGGACGCAACCAGCGGATAGGTGACCTGGTCTTCCATGATGTCGGGACTCCGGTCCCATTTGGTATAGACGATCACCTGCGTGTCACTGAGATCAGGAATGGCATCCAGCGGAATGGCTCGGAGGGCATGCCAGGCATAGGCCGACATCATCAGCACCAGCGCAATGACCAGCAACCGGTTGCGGGCGCTGAATTCTATGACCCGCCTGATCATGGCGCCGCAGGTTTCTCCTGACCCTCATTAGCCGCCCGGATGGAGGACTCCGAATCCAGTAGGAAATTGGCTGACGTCACCACCCGATCCCCGGCGGCCAGGCCTGCCAGAACCTCGTAATACCCGTCATCCTTCAATCCAATGCTGATCTCGACCGGACTCAGCCGGCCTTCCCCGTCATCGCGAAAAGCGTAGTTGCGGGAGCCCGTCTGCATCACCGCCGCAGCCGGAATCGCCACCCGCTCGCCTGCGGGAAACAGAACCCGTGCCTCGGCATACATCCCCAGCCTGAGCAGCAAATCCGGATTGGGCACCACGATGCGCGCCCGCAGGGTACGGGTCACAGGATCAAGACTCGGCGGCAGAAACACGACCTCACCGTGGAAGACCTTGCCCGGCCAGTTCGGGAAACTCAGCTCCACCGGGACGCCAATCCGCATCAACGGCACATCGGACTCGCTGACATCCGCCAAGGCCCACACCACCGTACAATCGGTGATGACCATCAGCGGCTCGCCGGATGTGATCCGCTGGCCGGCCAGCAGGGTCTTCTCGGTCACCGTCCCGCTGGCGGGCGCGAATAGCGTAATGACTCGGGAAGCAGGATTGGTGGCCGTCAGCCCGGCCACCCGGTCGACCTCGACATCCCACGCCATCAGTCGCCGGCGCGCGGCCTCGATCAGCGACGGCATGCCCGACTGCTCGGCAATCCTGAACTCCTCCGCCGCGGCGACCAGCGGGGGACTGTAAAGGGTCAGCAACGGATCCCCTTTCTTCACGCTCTGCCCTGTCGCGGAAACAAACAAGGTCTCCACAAACCCCTCCAGTTTGAAAGTTACACGAACCTGCCGGGTCTCGTCGGCCTCGATGCGGGTGGGCAACCGCAGCACTCTTTTCATGCTGCGTTTCTCAACCCGACCCATGGTCAGCCCCATCCGCTGACGGAGATCCGGACTCAGCACCACGGGAGCCAGACCTTCAATTCCGGCCTCACCCTTCACTTCGGGAGCGGTTTCCGCAATAGGCTCCAGCGCCATTCCGCAAATCGGGCACTCCCCGGGCTTGTCCAGGACAATCTGCGGATGCATCGGGCAATGGAAGCGGGCCGCCGGCACGGCCTTCCCGGCAGAACCCTGAACCGGCTCCTTTCTGGCGCAGCCTGGCCCCGGCATCATTACCCCCAACACCAGCAGCACCACCAGACCTCCACACATGATCGCTATCTTCATGGCCCCCTTCCTACAGCCCTTTCCAGAGCCGCCCAGGCGATCCCCAGTTCACTCCCCGCCATCGCCACCCGCGTCCGGACATCCAACTGGAACCGCTCACTTTCCAACCACTCTGAAAGGGGCCCCCTGCCCGCCCGATAACCGGCCTCACTGGACTGCACCCGCACCGCCGCCTGGGGAATCAGTTCCCGCTCATAAAGCTCAAGGGAGCGGCGCGCGGTCTCCATCTTGTAGCAGGCCTCCTGGACTTGCAATTCCACCTGACGCCTAACCGATTCAAGATCCGATTCACTGGCAGACACCATCTTTGCCGCCTCGCGGACCGCCGCATGGTTTTTCCCCTGCCAGATCGGCAGTTCCACCCCCACCATGAACATCACCATATCATCCTGCCGTTCCAGTGTCCGGTATTCCAACCCCACCCTGTAATCCGGCCTGCTTTCACGGGTGGCGAGTCGCCGCTGCAGGTCTCCCTGTTCGATCTTGAGCCGGGCCGCCCTGACTTCCGGCCGGACTGCAAGAGCTAACGCCACAGACAACTTCACATCCGGAACAGGTCCACCGGGAACAAGACACGCGACGATCCGCTCCAGCGGATGATCCGCATTCCGGTTTAGAAGCAACATCAATCTGGCCGTAAGCGTTTTTCTACGCCCATCCAGTTCGGACAGGCGCTGTTTGAGAAGCGTGATTTCCGTGCCGGCCCTGATCACATCCGCCTGCGTGGCCTCACCCGTCACATAGCGAGCGTCCACCGCTTTCGCCATGCCGGCCAGAACACCTTCCTCTTCGCGGGCAATCGTTTCGGCCTCCTGAACCGCTTGCAGCTCGAACCCCGCCTCTCGCACCATCCGCACGACGTCCAGCATCTGGACACTCAGTTCCAGCTCCGCTACGGCGACATCTTTAAGCGCGGTTTCTTCCCGCAAAGCACGCTTGCCATATCCGGGCAGGGATTGCTCGATCTCAAATCGCTTTTCGACGGTATCCGGGAATTTTCCCGACTCCGTGGCATCCATACCCCTGTAGGTCACCATGGGGTTGGGCAACCCTGCCGCCTGCTGCGGCCGTTCCTTCATGGCATCGCGCACACTCGCCAACGCCGTCAGCCGGGCATTCCGGCCAAGCGCCTCGCGCTCAGCCTGGCAGAGGGAGATCTCCGGCGCAGGCCCGGATTCAGCCCAGAGCGTACCGCAGGCCAGGCCAAGGGCCATAGCCATTCTGAAGGCCGGGTTCATGGAGGGCCCTTCATGCAGGATCCGCCGCAGGCGCCTCCGGCTCCGGCTCCGCACAGACACTTTACCAATCCTGCCACAAACTGCTTGCGCTGTTCAGGAGTCAAGAGGGCGCAGACCTTCCGGATGTGCTCCAGTGTGGCCTGCTCCGACTCTGCCTGCACGGCACACATCCGGTCAACCATGGGCTGGCAACCGTTGGTCGCAACCGTCTCTTCCCTCATCAAAGCCGCGCCCAACTCGGCCCGTGCCGCACAATACTCGCCGCAGTATCCGGCCAGTTGTCCTGCCAGTTCCCGGTCGAGTATGCTGATGGCGGCCGTCTGCCGCTCGTCCAGCCGCAGTTCGTCTTTCAAATGGAAAACATTACCCATCCCCGCGGACGGCACCCCCGCCGGCCTACTGCAACCGAGGTGACGCGTCGCCCAGAATGACACCCCTCCGGCCAGCACCGCCGCGGCCACCCCGAAGACCAGGGGCTTATTCATGGTCGCCTCCCGAAGCCAGTACAAGATAAGCCCCTGTCAGGGAGCCGTTGCGTACCAGCATCGCTTGCGGTCCCTGGTATGGGCGCGCCGCCGGAAACAGAACACCCAACCCGAGGCCGATCATGATGCCGGCCGCCACCGCCACCGGAACCACCCATGCCCCCCATCTGGAAGCAGTCGCTGGCTCGGCGGCATGGATACGGCTCCATACCGCCTGCTCAAATCCCGGGCGGGGCTCCACCCCCTTGCCCTGATGCAGCAGGGTATTCAGTTGTTCATCCGGTGACACGGTTATTTCCCCTTCGGCTCGGCCTTGTCCAGGGTAACGCCAGACTTCTCAAGTTTCTCGACATACTTGGCGGGATCCTTCTTCAGTTCAGGCAGGCACCCCGAGCAACAGGCGTAGATACGCTTACCCTCATAATCCACGAACAGGCTGGTATTGATCTTGCCGCCCATTACAGGGCACACCGTCTGCTTCTTTATGGCCGCCGCCTCCTGACCCATGGCAACCACGCTTCCGATCACTATCGCCGCAACACCCAACCATCCTGTCATTTTTCTCATGGTTAACTCCTTTGATAACATTCTATCCAGTATAACGCCGCCGGGGTCGAAATCCCTCGGTCAATCTCGCTGGCCGCTGAGGTCATAGATCCTGAGCCCGTCGATCGTCCCGCCGGTCAACTCGGGAAACCCCTTGAATCGGGCCTGTTCTTCGGGGGTGCCATCCCAGACGAAGTAGGCATTGACGCCCAGCCTGACGAGAGCCGGCAGGACCTCTTCCTCCGGCGTATCGCCTTTCACGTTAAAGAAACGCAGACCCATGTGGTAGGCGATAAACAGGGTCTGGTGCCAGTTCCGGTTCGAGGCGATATTCCCGGCAAGACCGGTTTGGCGCGCCAGGCGCATACTCAACTCATACACCGCCACGCCTTCAGCCTTCCCGTGGAGGACGCGGGTCTTCATGGCAGGCGGCACGCTGATTGAAAAGAAAAGCGCCAGGAAGACCGCAACCCGCCATTTTCCTCTCAACACTCCCCCCGCCTCCAGATGCCTGACAGCACGGGCACCCAGCAGGGCCAGCAGTATGTAACAGACAAAGAGATAGCGGTTTTCCACAAACACCAGGACATAGCCCGCCAGATAGAGCAGTAGCGTTGACACCAGCAATGCCTCCCCACCGGGCCTCAGGCACCGCAGACGCCGCCGCACACAATACAGAATGGAGACGGCCAATATGGCGGCGGCCAGTGGAGAGTATTCCTGCAACAAATCCGCAACCCGGCGCAGATTCCCTGCAATCACACCGAATTGATGCCACATCAAGCTTGGGGAGGCCAGCGGGTTCCAGTCTGTGACGACCAGCACGGACGGGTCATCCCATGTGCTGATCGCAGAGGCGTCACCGGGAGCCGTGAATGTGCGGTAGACCACGGGAGGCTGACCGCGGGAACCCGGTACCGACAAGGCGTGATTGAACCGACCCGAAGTAGCGACAGTAAAATGCCCGTACTTGAACGACAACACCGTAATCCATCCGCCGCTGAGCACTGCGAAAACGACCATGGCCACCAGATAGGCTCGCAAAACCGCACCTCGTCGCCCGGCCGATCCCCCCGCCCCGAACCAAAGCAGAATCGTCATCAGGGATAGATGGGAAATGAAAAAATAGAATCCGTAGGGCTTGCTGAAATAGGCAAACCCACCCAGTACGCCAAGAACAATAGCCGTCCGGATCCCATTCAGGTGCCCCGGCCTGAAAATGACTCCGAAATACCAGACCAGGACGCAAACCATCAGGAAATCAGGTGTCAGCTTCTGAAAGGTGAACAACCACAACGCGGGCAGCAACGATACCATGACGCCCAGACGCAGGCGTTCGGTCAGGTGGCATCGTGCGGCCAGGACATACAGCCCGGGAATCGTCACCAACCCGATAAGGATTGCAAGCAGCTTGCCCGCCAGCAGGGCGTCAATTTTCATCGCCAGAAACGGTACGAGCAACCACGAGAGCAACGGTCCCCAAAAGGCATTGAAGGCCTCGTGCCAGTCGCCTGCAAGATAACGGCGGGCAATGGAAATATAGGAAATGCCGTCGGCATTGATTGCATGACGGAATCCGGGCAGGAGCAGCAGCGACCCCAGCAGGTAAACCGCGGCAACGCCAACCACTCCGGCATACCGGGATCGGACGAGAGGTATCATCAGGCCGCGTTTCATAGCCTCATCAGCTCAGCCAGACGAGCCCTCAAAAACTGCCGGGCACGGTACAGGCGGGATTCAACTGACTTCTCCGTGGTCTTCATTACTGTGGCCACCTCCGCCTGGGATAGGCCGTGGTACACCGACAATATGAGAGCCGTCCGCTGATCCTCAGGTAATGCGAGTATAGCCGCTTGAATCAACCTGCCGGTCTCCCGGTTCGCGGCCTCATCTGCCGGATCGGCGCCAGACGCCGGGATGGATTTCTCGCTTGTCAATTCCAAGGGTTGCTCCGGATGCCGGCGACGGCGGCGCAGTGAGTCGATGGCCGTATTGTGCGCGATCTCAAACAGCCAGGTGGAAAACCGATCCTGCGGACGGCGGAAGCTGAACCGGCGAAGATTCCTGTAGGCACGCACGAAAGTGGTCTGGGCATCATCCTCGGCGCCATCCCGGTCGCCCGTGAGCCTCCAGATGAAATTGAGCACCGGCCCCTTATATCGGGTCATCAGGGCGGCAAACGCGGCATCATCTCCCTCCCGTGCCCGTTCCACCAGATCCCTTTCTGCATGATCCGTCATGTCGGGGTTATACCAGCCCGCGAGAACCTTTCCAAGAAGCATATGGAACCCGGCGGTTGAGTCTTGATTGAAGGGATCGGACATATTAATCTCCGCGAACTCGGGAATGAACCCTGCAGGTGATAAATATGGCACTCCAATTTGATATTACCAGGATTACCGGAGTTTCGGAGGAACAGGCGGCGCAACGACTGGCCGAGGATGGATTCAACGAACTTCCCGGAAGCCGCCAGCGCGGCATGTTCGCCATTGTTTTTGAAGTCATCCGCGAGCCCATGTTCCTGCTCCTGGTGGCCTGCGGAGTGGTGTACCTCTTCCTGGGAGAACCCAAGGAAGCCCTGATGCTGCTGGGATTCGTGTTTGTCATCATGGGCATCACCATTGTCCAGGAGCGCCGGACGGAACGGGCCCTGGAAGCGTTGCGTGACCTGTCCAGCCCCCGCGCCCTCGTCATCCGCGACGGCCATCGCCGCAAGATCGCCGGCCGCGAGGTCATGCGGGGGGATTTCGTGATCCTCTCCGAAGGCGACCGCGTGCCGGCCGACGCCATCCTGCGCCAGGGCATCAATCTATCCGCCGATGAATCCCTGCTGACGGGGGAATCCGTACCCGTGCGCAAGGACGCATGCCAGGAATCCCTCACGATGAACCGACCCGGAGGCGATGACCTGCCTTCCGTTTTTTCGGGAACCATGATCACGCAGGGCCAGGGCGTTGCCGAAGTCGTGGCCACCGGAATGCGGACCGAACTCGGCAAAATCGGCAAGGCCCTGCAGAGCGTTGTCCCGGAACAAACCCTCCTGCAAAAGGAAACAGGCCGCCTGGTACGCAACCTGGCTTTCGTCGGGCTGGCCCTCTGCACCATGGTGGTTGTGGTCTACGCCCTGACCCGCGGCGGCTCGGCACTGGTCTGGAAGCAGGGATTCCTGGCCGGTATTGCCACCGCCATGGCGACCCTTCCCGAGGAATTTCCCGTTGTGCTGACCATCTTCCTTGCGCTGGGCGCCTGGCGCATCTCCCAGAAACGGGTCCTCACACGGCGCGTTCCCGCCATCGAAACGCTGGGAGCGGCCACGGTCCTCTGCGTGGACAAGACCGGCACTCTCACGCAAAACCGGATGTCCATCAGCAAACTGTGCGTCGGGGAAACCCTGTTTGACGCCGCGGAACCCTCTTCCGCCGTACTGCCCGAAACGTTCCACCCCCTGGTTGAGTTCGGCATCCTGGCCAGTAAGAAGGATCCGTTCGACCCCATGGAAAAGGCGCTCCGCGAACTGGGCGACTCCCGTCTGGCGGCAACCGAGCACCTCCATGATGAATGGACCCTGGTCCATGAATACCCGCTTTCTCCCGCACTCCTGGCCTTGTCGCATGTCTGGAAATCGCCACACGGGGAACGGGTCATGATCGCGGCCAAAGGCGCCCCGGAGGCCATCGCCGACCTGTGCCATTTTGCCCCCGGCCAACTCCAAGCCCTCTCACAACAGGTAACCCGCATGGCCAGCCAGGGATTGCGGGTGTTAGGCGTGGCGCAGGGCACGCCCGTCGGAACAGGACATCTCCCCCAGAAACAGCATGATTTCGAGTTCAACTTCCTCGGCCTTGTGGGATTAGCCGATCCCATCAGACCCGCGGTTCCGCAAGCTATCCGGGAATGCTACACTGCGGGCATCCGCGTGGTGATGATCACCGGCGATTACCCAACCACCGCGCAAAGCATCGCCCGGCAGATCGGACTGGCCAATCCGGAGGAAGTGATCACCGGCCCCGAACTCGACACCCTGGATGAACCTGCCCTACGCAAGCGTATCGCCACCGCCAATATCATGGCCCGAGTCGTGCCGGAACAGAAGTTGCGACTGGTCAACGCCCTCAAGGCCTGCGGCGAAATCGTCGCCATGACCGGCGACGGTGTCAACGATGCCCCGGCCCTGAAATCAGCCCATATCGGAATCGCCATGGGCGGGCGCGGTACCGATGTCGCCCGCGAATCGGCCGGACTGGTCCTGCTGGACGACGACTTCTCCTCCATCGTTGAGGCCATCAAGATGGGACGCCGGATCTTCGACAACATCAAGAAGGCCGTCTCCTACATTTTCGCAATTCACGTGCCGATTGCCGGCCTCTCGCTGATACCCGTGTTCTTTGCCGACTGGCCGCTGATCCTGCTGCCGGTCCATATCGTTTTCCTTGAACTCATCATCGACCCCTCCTGCACCCTGATCTTCGAGGCGGAAGGCGCCGAACCCGATATCATGACACGCCCGCCGCGAAACCCCTCCGAACGCCTCTTCGGGTGGTCATCGCTATGGATCAGCCTGCTGCAGGGGGCCAGCGTGCTGGTCATCGTCATGGGAGTCTTCCTGACGGCCCGGCACCTGGGCCATGAGGAGTACAATGCCCGGGGCCTCACCTTTGCCGCGCTGGTCGTCGCCAACCTCGCCCTGATCCTGACCAACCGGTCATGGACTCGCACCATTCCGTCCATGATGAAGGAACCCAACAGCGCCTTGTGGTGGGTGGTGGCCGGAGCCGCCACGTTCCTGGCGCTGGTGATCTATGTTCCCGCCCTGCGGAACCTGTTCCACTTTGCGAAACCCCATGGCATCGACCTGGTCATCTGCCTGATCGCCGGCCTGGTCAGCATCCTGTGGTTTGAGGCCCTCAAGATCCTGCGCCGCCGGCGCACGGCGCGACGGCCCGCCAGCTAAGCCGATACAACGCGCTCTATGTCACCTGACCAATAGACGCGCTCGTATCCTTCCAGCGTCCTCACCCGCAACCCGCCTGCGTCCGTGATCCCCAGGTATTCGCCGGTCGTGACCTCCCCGTTCGCTTCCTGCAGGCGGATCGAACGCCCCCTCAGCCAGTCGGCACGCGCCCAGGCGTGCCACAACACCGGCAACCCGCAGGCTCGCACCTCATCCAGCCGGCATTGCAATTCACCGGCAAGGGCCGTCATGACCTCATTCAGGTCAAATGCGTGCCCCACCGCTTCCGCCAGCGAGGTGGCAGGCCGATCCAGGCCGCCCTGCCTCAACTCGGAGGCTGACACATTGACGTTCAGGCCGATCCCCACCACAAAACCAACCGCCACCAGTCCCCGTTCAACGAGAATCCCGGCTACCTTGCGATCCTCCACCATCACGTCATTCGGCCATTTCAGACAAGCCCGGATCCCGAACCCCGCGAGCATCTCCACCATGGCCCAGGCGGCAACCTGTCCGAGATTGGGACCCAACGGAATCCAGGCCGGATGCTTGAGAACAAGCGACAGGGTCAGGCATTTGCCGGGCACTGCGAGCCAGGCACGCTCAAAACGCCCCCGACCCGCCGTCTGGACCGTGGCATGGACAACATCCCCCTCCTGCAATTCGGCGAGATGGTCCAAGGCCCAGGTATTCGTCGAATCCAGCATATCCGCATGGATCACCTTCCCTCCCCACAGCCCCCCCGCCCGCTTCTCCATGCCGTTCGTCATGACGGCATCCTAGCAGAAAGGATTGAATTGAGGCATCTTGAAAAGGCCGGGCGGGCAATAATATCACGGGACCCGGCAGCCAGATCAACTCGCGCATGTCGGCATACGCTTTTTCAGCCGCCTCCACGGTGGCTTCTTTGCCGATATGGGATGCCCCTGAGGCGTACTCCTCCGATGGCGAGGAAAAGACCTTCAGGTAAAGTTCAACGGCCTTGAAGGCCTGGCGGCACTGCCAATCCTGAAGCGATTGATCCTGATGGAGGAGGTCTGCAAAAACCTTAAGACGATCGTCCGGCGAGGTCGCTGTTGGCGGGAAGGGGGTTGCAAGGAAGCGCTTGACCCACTTCACGTAGAAAGGAATATGGGGTTCATGGGCTAGATTGCGTTTGCGAATGTATTCTGCAAAGTGTTCCTGATCAAACGGTTGCATTGTTCCTCCTGACGTCTAACAAGGTTTTCGGATGTTAGGCGTCATGACGTATAACGCCTGCATACCTAGTAATAACGTCAGTACTAGTTAGTTTATTGCATTAAATCTTACGGATTAGGACTCATGACGCCTAACATCGCCCTGAAGGTGTTAGGCGTCATGAGTGGAAAACGGGGCGGGAGTCGCTTCGAGGAGCGGGCGTGAAGGATTACGTCGTGGGGCGGAATGTTCAATTACGATACTGATAGGAACTTACGCGAAATGGCTTGAGTTTCCGGCAGGGTGGTCATAGTGTATTTTTGTCAGGCGTGAGCATGACCGCTTGAGGAGCAGGGAGGTTGTTTTGACTGGCCTTTCCGGAAATCCCGTCAACAGTCAGAATATATGTTCGGTTCAAGACTATGAAAAGAATCGGAATAGCGGGCAAACCGATGCCCCCGCCGTTCGAGTTCCTTGTCCAATGGATCGAGC
>CAYOQM010000023.1:2889-17498 GCA_964406065.1 uncultured Verrucomicrobiota bacterium | reverse complement strand
CACGGCTCGTATGTCCTGATCTTCTCGGATCGCGCCATGGCGGAACGAACCTGGCATGAGGCGGAATTGGTCGACAAGCCTAATTTCCGGCCCCATATCGTTCCCTGGAGCATTTTCTCGCCCCGCAGCCAGCTACTCATGCCCGCCTGGCTCAGCCGGCAGGGAATCGCGGTCTATCACTCCACCAACTACATGATCCCTCTCGGCTCCTTTCCACGCGAGCGCATGGGCCGTATCCGGTGCATCACCACGATCCACGATTTGATCCCCCTGCTCTTTCCCGGCGCCACGCCGCGCGCCCTGAAAACCCGATTCTTTCCCGTCTACCGCCGGCTGATGCTGGAAATCGGCACCCGGGCCGACCGGATCATCGCCGTCAGCCAGGCCTCGCGCGCGGATATCCTCCAGCATCTCCAGATCCACGAAACCCGTCACGGCGATGTCAGGGTCATCTATAACGGCGTTGCGGCCGCCTACAAGCCCGGCGAACCGGATACACGCACCCCTGATCCGGCACGTCCACGGGTGTTGCTCTACGTCGGGCGCAGTGACCCGTACAAGAACCTAACCGTATTGATTGAAGCCTTGTCACGGCTGAAGGGCATGACCCCTTTCCCGATTCACCTCAATATCATCGGTCCGGCGGATCCGAGGTATCCTGAAGCCGGAAGGAAAGTTGACGAACTGGGCCTCGTGTCATCCGTCACATGGTCCGGCTACCAGAACAACGCCGCCTTGATCCAGGCCTATCAGGAGGCGGACGCCGTGGTCCTGCCGTCACGCTACGAGGGATTCGGGTTTCCGGTGGTCGAGGGAATGGCCTGCGGAACTCCCGTCATCTGCAGCGACATCCCCGTCCTGCGCGAAATCGGCGGCGAGGCGGCCTTCTTTGCCCCTCTGGACAGCCCTCAAGGCTTGGCGGAGGCGATCCGCACCGGCCTGACGGACCCCACCCAGCGTGGCCACAAGATCCAATTGGGCTATCAGCAGGCCCGGCGGTTCACCTGGACGGAGACTGCCCGGCAAACCATCGCGCTGTACCAGGAACTGGCGGAAGCCCGCACACCGGAATCACCACCATGAACCCTGCCAGTCTCCGGACCGATATTCCAGAATCATGGGCGTCACTGAACGTCATCCTTTGCCACGACTGGCTCACGGGGATGCGCGGCGGTGAACGGGTGCTGGAACTGCTTTGCGAGGCGTTCCCGAACGCGCCGGTTTACACCCTGATCCACAACCGCAAGGCCATCTCCGATACCATCAACCGGCATCCCATCCACACCTCCTGGCTCCAGCGCATCCCGGGCATTGAAACGCACTACCGTCACTTCCTGCCCCTCTTCCCCCTCGCCATCCGGTCATTCAACGTCCCGGCGGCGGATCTCATCATCAGCACCAGCCATTGCGTGGCCAAGGGATTGCGCGGACGGCCGGGGACACCGCACCTGTGTTACTGCTTTACGCCCATGCGCTATGCCTGGCTCTTTCATGATGAATACCTCGGGGGGAACCCACTGAAGCGGCTCGTGGCGCGTCCCCTGCTTGGGTGGCTCCGCCGCTGGGACCGCACCACCACACCCCGGGTGACCCGCTTCGTGGGCATCAGCCGGCACATCAGGGACCGCATCCTGCGCTTCTACAATCGCGAGGCGGATATCGTCTACCCCCCCGTGGATCTTGCCAAATGGACCCCCGACGGAAAACCCGACGGCGACTTTGACCTCATCGCCTCCGCCCTCGTCCCCTACAAGAAGATCGACCTGGCTGTCACCGCCTACAACCGGAGCGGGCGCGCCCTCAAGATCGTCGGCACGGGCACGGAATTCCCCGCCCTGCGCGCCCTGGCCGCGCCGAACATCGAGTTCCTGGGATGGCAGTCCGATGCCAGCCTGCTGGAACTCTACCGGCGCTGCCGCATGCTGATCTTCCCCGGCGAGGAGGATTTCGGCATTGTGCCCCTTGAGGCTCAAGCCTGCGGGCGCCCCGTGGTCGCCTATGGCAGGGGGGGCGCCCTTGAAACGGTCAAGCCGGGGGTGTCCGGCGTGTTTTTCGAGCCCCAGACTCCGGACGCGCTGCAATCCGCCATCGAGGACTGCGCCCACCGCGCCTGGGATCCCGCCGCCATACGCGCCCATGCCGAGACTTTCAGTATCAGGGCATTCTTCCGCGGACTGGATACCTCGATAAGCAGGATCACCGTAACCGCCGGCGGCACAAGCCCCTGACCTGAACTCAATTTGACCGAAAATGCTGTAAACGACGGCACGAACAGTATAGTTTTGTAAGTTCATAAGGAGACACGCCATGTATCTGACTGGATTTGCTGATGAGGCGGGAATTGGCATTGAGGCGCAAATCAAGGCCACGCTCGATCTCGGCTGGAAGCACATTGAATCCCGGAATATCAACGGCAAGAACCTGCATGACATATCCGATGCCGAGTTCGACCGGGTGGCCGGTCTTCTGCAGGACAACGGGATCACCGTCAACTGCTTCGGGTCCACCATTGCGAACTGGTCGAAACTGATTACCGAGCCCATGGATTCCTCCGTTGCGGAGGCCCGCCGAGCCGTCATCCGCATGCAGAGGCTGGGCACCAAACTGGTCCGCATCATGAGTTTCGCGGTCTTGAAGGACCGTGAGCCGGATGACCAGATGGAGACGGAGCGGTTCAGGCGGGTCAGGGAACTCCATGCCATGTTCAGCGGCGCCGGCCTCACGCCCGTGCACGAAAACTGCATGAACTACGGGGGCATGGGCTGGTCCTATACCCTGCGGCTCCTGGAAAATGTACCGGGATTGAAGCTCGTCTTCGACACCGGCAACCCGGTCTTCACGCCGGACTATGCCAAACCCAGGCCCTGGCCGCGCCAGTCAAGCTGGGAATTCTATTCACACGTGAAGGATCACATCGCCTATGTTCACATCAAGGATGGAATCTGGCATGAAGCGACCCAGACATCGGAATACACCTATCCCGGCGAGGGGCACGCGGAAGTGCCACGGATCCTGAAGGATCTGCTGAGCCGAGGCTACGACGGCGGCATTTCCATTGAACCTCATCTGGCAACGGTTTTCCACAATGAAAAGAATGAAACCAAGGAATCAGTGATGCACGACAGCTATGTGGAATATGGCAGCCGGCTGGAACGAATCCTGGCCGGCATCAAGCAACCCTCGAAGAGTTAACCGCACCCGACAGAAAGGCTGACCATGGCACCCAGCGAATTATTGGCTCAATTGTTTCAGTGGAATGTTGACCTCATCCAGCACCTGGGATATCCGGGCATCGTCTTCCTGATGGCCCTTGAAAGCTCCGTCTTTCCTATCCCCAGCGAAATGGTGATGCCCCAGGCGGGCTACCTTGTGGCGGACGGCCAAATGAACATGGCCGTGGTCATCACGCTCGGGGTTGTTGGCAGCTGGCTCGGCGCCCTGCTCAACTATTGCGTGGCAATGTGGGTCGGCCGCCCATTCTTCCTCAAGTTCGGCCGGTATTTCTTCTGTCCTCCGGACAAGTTCGCCATGGTGGAGCATTTCTTCAACGCGCACGGGGAAATCAGCACCTTTACCGGGCGGCTCATCCCGGTGGTCCGCCACCTCATCTCCATCCCCGCCGGCCTGGTCCGCATGAAGATGTCGCACTTCCTGTTCTTTACCGGCCTAGGGTCCGCCATCTGGGTCACCATCCTGGCCTACATCGGCTACCTCTGCGGACGGAACTTGGACTTGATCAAGAAATATTCCCATGTCTGCACCCTGGGCGTGCTTCTCGGAAGCGCCCTGATTATTGCCGTCTACATCTGGAACCACCGTCGGCGCCAGGCCCGATACGGAGCCCATGGCGCCTCGGGCCCCGGCGCCCCCTCCCCATGAAGTCCTCCGTCCCTGCCGTCACCTGTCACGACCTGAGCGCCGCGTCCAGGCATGAATGGCTCGAGACCAACGGACTGGGCGGGTATGCCCTCAGCACCATCCAGAACTGCAACACCCGCAAGTACCACGGGTTGCTCGTTGCGGCGCTGGATCAACCTCCCGGACGGTTTGTCCTGCTGTCCAAGTTCGAGGACACCGTGCTCGCCAACCGCCAGGAGTTTCCGCTTTCCTGCAATCGTTATCCCGGCATGATCCATCCCGACGGGCATCTCGCCCTCGCCGAATATCACCAGGATGAAGGTCCGGTCTTTCTGTACCAGACCGGCGGCATCACGCTGCGAAAGCGCATCCTGATGATTCAGGGGGAGAACACCGTGCTGCTGCGGTACGACCTGGAGTCAGCCGAGTCCCGCATCCGGTTGCGCCTCAACCCCCTGCTGGCGTTCCGCCGGCATCACGAGCTGAAGCAGGAGGACACCTGCATCCGGCGGGACATTTCCACCGTCTCCAGGGGATTCTCCATCCACCCTTATGACGGCCTGCCGGGACTTTTCGTCCAGGCCAGCCTGACCCCGAAAATCATTCCTTCCGGCTACTGGTACCGGCGGCTTGAATACCAGGCCGAGGCGGAACGCGGCTATGCCTGTCACGAGGATTGTTTCTCGCCCTGCCTGCTTGAATATGCGCTTCAGCCGGGCGGAACGCTTTTCGTATGCGCCTCGGTCGACGAGCAGACAGACCTCAAGGCGCTGTGGAACCGTGAAGTGAACAGCCGGCACGCCGAGGAACGGGCCGCCACGCATGTCGCGACCGGTTATACCGGAACACTCAGCGAGACCGTATTGCCGGATCTCATCAGGGGCGGAGGTCATTTCCTCATCCGTCTACCCGGCACCGACCGGGCCACCATCATCGCGGGATATCCCTGGTTTGACGATTGGGGCCGCGACACGCTTCTCAGCCTGCCCGGGCTGACCTTCTATTCCGGGCGCCCGGAACTCGGCACCGAGATCCTCAAGTCCGTGGCGCCGCATGAGCGTGATGGACTGATCCCCAACTGCTTTGCCGCCGACCCCGCCCATCATGCCTACAACTCGGTAGACGCGTCCCTGCTCTATTTCTGGACCGTCCAACAGATGCTGGACTGCACCGGCGACAGGGACAGCCTCCGCATGCATCTCTGGCCCGTGCTGACCCGTATCCTGCGGCACTTCATGAAAGGCACGCGATTCGATACCCGGATGACGGAGGACGGACTGCTGCACGCCGGAAACCGTCACACCCAACTCACGTGGATGGATGCCACCTCGCGGGGTGAACCCGTCACCCCGCGGCATGGCTATGCCGTCGAGTTAAACGCGCTGTGGTACAATGCCGTCTGCTTTGCCGAGCAGCTGGCCCGCGAGTTTCACTCTACGGCACCCTGGCCCGCCGACCTGGTACCCCGTATCCGGGCGTCCTTCGTGCAACGGTTCTGGATGGAAGAGGAAGGCTGCCTGGCGGACTCCTTCGCGGATGGCATCCTCGACCGATCGATCCGGCCCAACCAGATCTTTGCTGTTTCCCTGCCCTTTTCCCCCTTGAGCCCCGACCAACAGAAAAAAGTCGTTTCGGTTGTCCGCAGGGATCTCCTCACCCCCTTCGGCCTCCGAACCCTCTCCCCTCATGATCCCTCCTACCGCGGCCGGTATGAGGGCGATCAACCCACCCGGGACGCCCAATACCACCAGGGCACGATCTGGCCCTGGCTGCTGGGCCATTTCGGCGAAGCGGCGCTGAAGGTGGCGGACGATCCCCGGGCGGAGGCACTTGCACTGGCGTATGAAATTCAGCCCCTGCTTGACTACTGCCTGTCTGGTCCCGGCCTGCTCAATGTTCCCGAGATCTTTGGCGGGGATCCGCCGCACCATCCCAACGGCTGTCCCGCCCAGGCCTGGAGCAGTGCGGAACTGATCAGGCTTTTTAGCCTTTTCGGACGCGCCTGTTCGCGCTAGTATGACTCCGTCACCAAAAAGGAGGCGTCATCATGAACATCGCCGAAGTCAGGGATCGTGCAAAAAAACTTGGGATCATCGCCGGCAAACTCAAGAAGGGCGAGCTGATCCAGCGCATCCAGAAGTCGGAAGGTAACACGCCTTGTTTTGGAACCGGCACTCCTGCCTGTCCCTACATGAACTGCTGCTGGCGTCACGACTGCATTGCCTGAGGATCTTTCCCCATGCGCATCTTAATGTTCGGCTGGGAATTCCCTCCCCTCATCAGCGGAGGACTGGGCACCGCCTGTTACGAGATCAGCCGGACACTCGCACGCCATGGCAACGAGATCACCTTTGTCGTGCCGAGAGCCGCCCCGCACGCCCGGCCCGCCCCCGTACGCCTCATTGATGCCTCCCGCGTCCCTCTCTCGTATCCGGCCACGGCCGAGGAATTTTTCGACCGGCTCAATATCAAGCCGGTAGACTCGCTCCTCCGTCCTTATGTTCATGACGGCGACTATCTGTCCATTCTCAACGCCATCGAGCCCTCCCGAACAGCGCCACCTGGCAGCAGGGCCCCGCCGTCCCCCTATGGCGCCAATCTCATGGCGGAAGTCGCCCGCTACAGCGAAATCGGCGAATCTCTGGCCGTGGAAAACGATTTCGACCTCATTCACGCCCATGACTGGATGACCTTTGTCGCCGCCATTCGCGCTAAACAGGCGACGGGAAAGCCACTTGTGGTTCATATCCATGCAATCGAATCCGACCGCAGCGGCGGGCGCATCAACCCAACCATCTTCGCCATCGAGAAGCGCGGCATGGAAGCCGCCAACCATGTCATCACCGTCAGTCATTACACCCGCAACCTGATCCTCGAACAATACGGCATCCACCCCGACAAGGTCTCCGTGGTCCACAATGCGGTGGCCCGCCGGCAGGCAGGAAAGATCTACCACATCCCGCCATCCCGAACCAAGAAAACCGTGCTGTTCCTCGGCCGCATCACCTCCCAGAAAGGTCCGGATTATTTTGTTGAGGCGGCCGCCCGTGTGCTTGAAAAAAGACGGGACGTGGTCTTCGTGATGGCAGGATCCGGCGACATGCTCCCGCGGATGATTGAACGGGTGGGCGAACTTCGGCTCGGTTGCCATTTCCACTTTACTGGATTTTTACAGGGACATGATGTCGAGCGGATGTATGCCCTGAGCGATCTGTATGTCATGCCGAGCGTTTCGGAACCCTTCGGACTCTCGCCGCTGGAGGCCATGCTCTATGACGTCCCCGTGCTCCTCTCGAAACAGGCGGGCGTCACCGAAATCCTGCCCGATGCTATGACCGTGGACTTCTGGGATATCGACGAAATCGCCAGCAAGATCCTGGCGGTGCTCAGCTACCCCGCTCTCTCGCGTGAACTGTTGCGCAACGGCCGCAAGGCTCTTAAGTCCATCCGCTGGGAAGTCGCGGCGGAACGGATTCAGCTGATCTACAACAAGCTTGTCGCCTGATACCTCCATGACAGCCTTATGCCTGACCTTCGTAATGCATCTGCCTGTCCGGCTGAAGCACTATTCGTTTTTCGATATCGGCGAATGCGTGGTTTATGAGGATGCGGTCCGGACCTTCGAGGTCCTCGACCGGGCGGCCACGGAGCTCTACCTGCCGGCCATCCAGATCTGGCAGCAAAGCCTGCGGGCGTTCGGGAATGACTTCCGCTTCGCCCTGGCCCTGTCCGGTATCCTGATCGAGCAATTCGAGCGGTTCAGGCCGGATGTGCTGGAGGGCCTGCGGAAACTCGCCGAACATGAGGGTGTCGAATTCTTGAACATGCCCTGTCACCATTCGCTGGCCTCGGCGATTTCGCCGCAGGAGTTCCGGGAGCAGGTGGTCCTGCATGCCACACAGCTTCGGCAATTGACCGGCCGGATTCCAACTGCATTCCAGAACACCGGACTGATCTACAGCGATACCCTGGCCCTGGAAGTCGAGACCCTCGGCCTCCAGGTGATCCAAGCCGGGGCGGAGAACCTCCTGACCGCCAGCCAGTCCCCCCATCAGGTCTACCACCCGGCGCCCTGCACTCCGTCCATGCGACTGCTGGCCGTTGAAGACTTCCGTCAGGAAGACGGCTTCCCCGTTGCCTCACTCGGCCCCGTCACCAGCGTCTCGCTCCCGATGGCCCCGGATCATCCGCCAACCGGCGAAGCACGGTGGCCGGAGTTTCTGGAAAAGATTCCCGGCCTCGTCCTCTCGGGGGGAAAACGGCAGTTCGTCACCCCCACCCAGGCAGCGGGATTATGCAAGCCAGCCGCCAGCATCACTTCGAAGGGCGAATGCTCTGCCGTTAAGCCCTACGACCTGAGTCCCTGGCGTGGAAATGAGATGCAGAAGGATGCCATGGATGCGCTCTATCTCCTTGAAGCCCGGGTCAAGTCGCTCCACGATCCCGCCCTGCTCCGAACCTGGCGCATCCTCCAGGACGCAGACCAGTTCAGCCTCATGAGCACTCAAAGCCGCATGGCCCCCCCCCCCTCCCCGGGGGCGCCTTATGATGCCTACATCAACTTCATGAATATCCTCACGGATTTCACGGAACGCCTCGGAGACAAGGTCTGAGCGCCGCCTGTTTTATCCGTGCCATGAAGCCCCTGTTTATGCTACAACACGCCCCCGAATGAGGAATGAGGGATGCTATGATTGAAATTTCCGTGGTCGTACCGATCTACAACGAGGAAGACAGTGTGCCCGTGCTGGTTTCCCGTCTCCATGAAGCCTTGAGCGCCACGGGGCGCCGCTATGAAGTGGTGCTGGTCGACGATGGCAGCGAGGATCAGTCTTGGGCGAAAATGGTGGCCCTCGCCAGGCAGCATCCCTGGCTCCATCTCATCCGGTTCCGCCGGAACTTCGGCCAGACGGCCGCCATGAGCGCGGGATTCAATGAGGCCAGGGGCGATATCATCATCACCATGGACGCCGACCTTCAAAACGACCCCAAGGACATTCCCGCCCTGCTTGCCGAGGTGGATAAGGGGTTCGACGTGGTCAGCGGCTGGCGCCGCGACCGCAAGGATACCTTCATCAACCGCAGGCTTCCCTCCATCATCGCCAATTCCCTTATCAGCAATATCACCGGGGTCCATCTGCATGATTACGGCTGCACGCTCAAGGCCTACCGGAAGGAAATCGTCCAGAACATCCAGTTGTACGGTGAATTGCACCGATTCATCCCGGCGCTGGCAAGCTGGGTGGGCGGACGGATCTCCGAGGTGGCCGTGACCCACCATGCCCGGCAATTCGGGAAATCAAAATACGGCATCGGCCGCACCATCAAGGTCATTCTTGACCTGGTAACGGTCAAATTCCTCTTGCGCTACAGCACACGCCCCATTCACATCTTCGGGAAGTGGGGTCTGAATTTCGGGGTGCTCGGCATCATGATGCTCCTGTTCATGGCGGCGGCAAACCTGTCGCACCGTTTTTTCGGAACCGACTTCTGCTCCGAGTTGATCAAACGCCCGTTCTGGGTGATCACCCCTTTCATGCTGTTGTTCTTCGGACTCCAGTTCATCTCCATCGGACTGCTGGCTGAAATCCAGATCCGGACGTATCACGAGGCACAGAACAAGCCGATCTATGTCATCCGGGAAACGGTTGAACCGTCCGACATGCCGGGCGACACCCCCGCATCCTGAAGAGGTCATGACCAACCGGGAACTCCTTATCGATTCGGCATCACCCTGGGCCACCGTTGTGGTGGGCTCATTATACACGGCCCTGATTCTGATCGGAACTGTGACCGCCATCGGCTTGATCCTGAAGTCCCTCCAGACCCCGGTGGACTGGAAGAGCCGGATTCAACAGCTTCGCGACCGGCCCTGGAGCTGGAAGGAGGCACTGGCCCTCATCGGGCTCATCGGCTTGCTGATCGGGCTATCGACCATTCTTTCCGGACTTCTGCATCAGCCGCGCGAAGCCACTGTGATCGTCATCCAAAGCCTTCTGCTGGACGTCACCGGGCTGGCCGCCATTGCCGCACTGGTCGTGAGCCGGGGGTGGACCGGAGCCACCGCCTTCGGGATGTCATCCGGTCCGCTCGCATTCATCAAGCCCGGCATCGTGTTCTATGTGGCCCTGATGCCCTTCATGGTCTTCGCCTCCCTGGTCTACCAGGGGATCCTTTTCATGAACGGCTACCCGCCCGAATTGCAGGAGATTGCCCTGCTGCTCTCGGCGGATCAACCCCTCTGGCTTCGACTCTTTATGATCGGACTGGCCGTGGCCATTGCCCCTCTGTTTGAGGAATGCCTGTTCCGGGGTATCCTTCTGCCTATACTGGTCAGGAAAACGGGTATCGGAGCGGGGATATTCATCACCTCCCTGATCTTTGCCTCCATTCACCTTCATCTGCCCTCCCTGGCCCCGCTGATGGTCGTGGCCGCCGGCTTTTCCATCGCCTATCTTTACACGGGTTCCCTGTGGGTTTCTATCGTGATGCACAGCCTCTTTAACGGGGTGAATCTCGCCCTTCTCCTTGTCCTACGCCACTAACCGGAGCGCCGTCATGCTGATGAAAACCATAGAATGGTGTCCTGACCAACCCCGCAGTCTGGTGCCGGGATGGATCGTTATGATTGACCAAACCCGTCTTCCCGGCGACGTCACCCATATGCGGACACGGGATGTTGCGGCAGTCTGGCAGGCCATCAAGACCCTGCAGGTTCGGGGTGCGCCTGCAATAGGAATTGCCGCCGCGATGGGTGTCGCCACGGCGGTGCAGGGATTGCCGGAAGCCTCAACCGACCTCCTCGTGTCAGCAGCGTTGGAGGCGGCCGATTATCTCGCCACCTCCAGACCCACCGCCGTCAACCTGTTCTGGGCGCTTGACCGGATGCGGCGGGTCATCCGCCAGGCTGTGGACTTGCCCCCTGCCGCCTTCAAGGAGCGCCTGGCACGGGAGGCCATGAACATCCGGGACGAGGATGCCGCCATGTGCCGGGCCATCGGCCTGCATGGAGCCACCTTGCTGAACGACGGCGACACCGTTCTCACCCACTGCAATGCGGGCGGGTTGGCCGCCTCGGAATACGGGACGGCACTGGCCCCGATCTACGTGGCAACGGAACAGAAGAAGACTATCCGGGTGTATGCCGATGAAACCCGACCCCTGCTCCAGGGATCACGCCTGACCGCCTGGGAACTGATGCAGGCCGGGGTGGATGTGACGGTCATCTGCGACAACATGGCGGCTCATGTCATGAAAACACGCACAATCAATGCCGTCATGGTGGGTGCTGACCGGATCGCTGCCAACGGGGATGCGGCCAATAAGATCGGCACCTATGGACTGGCCGTACTGGCCCGCGCCCATAAAATCCCGTTCTATGTGCTAGCCCCCTCCTCCACATTCGACATGAGCCTCTCCGATGGAACCCTCATCCCGATCGAAGAGAGAGAGCCGTCCGAAATCACAGAGGGGTTCGGGCGCCGCACGGCCCCCGCAGGCGCCAGAACCTACAATCCCGCCTTTGATGTAACTCCGGGAGACCTGATCACCGCCATCATCTGCGAACGAGGCATCATGGCGCCTCCTTATCGGGACTCACTAGCATCGACAATTCGTCCACAATATCACGGACAGGACGGCCATTGATCTGCGCCAACTTCGGCGAGGCCTTGATCACGTACAGCAAACGCGGATCCCTGAGATCGGTACTCAACACCTTTAAGGCGGTCAGGGTTCTTAAGCTCGATATTTCCGTGGCCGGCACCCCTTTAATATTGAGCACTTCAATCGGCAAGCGCTCCAGCGGGGACAGGTCGTAGACCTTTACATTCGCCATATTCAACACCCGCAACGCGCGGCTGTTCCGAAGGAAGTCAATACGGTCGATGCCGGAATCCGACAAGTTCACCTCGTCAAACTGGGATTGTGCCAGTCCGGCCCCGAGCGCGGCGCCAGAGAGTTTCGACTTGGAAAGATCCAGGCATGAAACCTTGAGGGTCTTAAACGCGGACAAATCCCTGACTGACGCATCGCCGAGGGTAAGCCGCTTGAAGCTCTTCCCCGTCAACGGGCTAAGGGAAGGAATCGTCGTTCCGCTGATGTCCAATTCCGACAGGGGCATCTCCATGCAAAACGAAAGATCCCGCACGGCCGTATCGGCAATCGATAATGAGGTTAATTTAAAGCTCCTGAGCGGGGAAAAATCAAAGACCGGGGTGCCGGACAGATCCAGCCGCTCCAGCGGCAATCCCTGCAAATAGGTAATGTCGCGAACCATCGTCCCGCTGAGTCCAAGATCATGCAGCGGCATGCCGGACAGCGGCGTGATACTCGCCACCTTGGTGTTGTCCACACGCAGAACTTCAAGGCGCATTCCCTGGAGCACTGAGAGATCATTGATCTGGCTCCTGCTGATATCCAAAGCGGTCAAAGGCATCCCCAGCAGGAAGGAAAAACTCTTCACGGTTACGGAAGGAATCATCAGCCGGGACAATTTCATTCCCTTCAACTTGGTAATGTCACTGACATCGTAACCCCGAATCGACAATTGCTTCAAGGGCAACCCTGCCAAAGGGCTCACGTCCAGGGCTGCCGTTCCGCTGCGGGAGGGCGCTTCCACCGTCAGGGCAACAATATCCTTGAATGCCGAAAGGGGGCTCAAATCAATCACATCCGGCGAATTGATCCGGAGGCCTATCTTCCCCGGTGTCGACGCGGAGTCCACACTGACCCCCTCCGGGGTCAACCCTGGATTCTTTTCAAGAAGCGCGCTGACCACAAAATCCCCGGTCTCATTCCGGCTCGCTTGAGGTGCCTGAGGATCGGCAGCATCTTGCGCCACCGCCTTCCCCACAACTTTCTGGAGGCTCAGGATCAACTCCGCATTCTTTTCCGCAAACACGGACTTCCCGTAGGCAACAAGGTACGCGTCCAACTCCCGTTCCAACGCGTTACCGGCCTCTGCGGAAAGGCGGAGTCCCTCAATGACCCCGCGCCACTGCGCGGCATCGAACGGACCCGGATCCTTTCCTGTCTTCTTCAGAAGGGCAAGGAACGACAGGCCGGCCGCATCTGTCGTCAGCGATCCCGCCTTGGAATTCCCCTGCATACTTCTCAACAGAATGGGGCCCAGCACCGGCCCGGTTCTGGAAAGCAAGGCGGTCGCCTCTTCCGCACGCCCCGCATTCAAGGCGCTGACCCCGCGTACAAGGTACGACTCGGGTAAATCCAGCGCGGCCATCCGGCGCACTCGTTCCGCCGGGGCGACATCCTCAAGCCGAATGTCAATCCCGGCCGCTCCGTCCAACGTCCGGCAGGCAAGCTTACGGTCGCGAATCTCAACAATACGTCCGACAAACTCACCTCGGGCAAGGGGAATCGTGGCCACCTTCCCGACCTCCTTGGCATATGTTTCAAGAAGTTTTTCGTTCAACGAACCCACCGACAACAGGATTTCGTCAATCGCCGCGAGCTCGACGCGATGCTCCGCAAAATGCTCCTGTTTCGCCGCTGTTGCCACGGTCTGGCGGGCGACAGCATATTTACCGGTCAGAATGGTGCCGGCGATCTCGCCCACCAGTGCCTGCCAGCCCGCTTGATTCCGCTTGGACATTTCTGCATTGCCCTTGATCTGCCGGACCCGGGCAATCAACTCCATCCGGTTAGAAACGGTGGCCTGGGCATATTGCCCAAAATAGTTTTCCAGCCATCGGATAGCCTCATTGTAGGCGCCATCCTGCAAATAACTATCCGTCACGCGCTGAATCTCATCCAGCGCCACCGCCAGTTCGGCATTTGCCGGACGGCGTGATTCCGCCGTCCGAGGCCTTGCCGACGGGAGGGTTTGCGGCAGGGATGTTGAGCCTGCCGCTCCCGTCGCAGGGGAAGGCGACGGGATGACCACATCGGGAATGACCTTCACCTCCCGGAACTTCATCCAGCAAACCGCCACCGCGACAATCAGCAGGACTGTGAGAACACCAACCAGAGGCCGATTTCCCGCCCCTTCCTTTTCCGCAGCCCAAGCCTCCCTCTTGTCGCTTGTTGGGGACAGGACGATCTGGCGCCGCCGCAGGGTGCTCGCGTTATCCTCAGGATGCGTCCCCATGGGAGAAATGCCGCGCTGAACCCGGTGAATTTCCGACAATACCGCCTGCCAGTCCTTCAACCTGTTTTCACGATTCTTGACCAGCATCCTCTCGATCAGGACGCATACCGGCGCGGGCACAGCCGGCACGATATCGCGGGGATCGGGGATGAAGGATGAAATCTGCGCTTCCATGGCAGCGGAATCGGGCAACTCATGAAACGGCCGCTGGCCGGTCACCATGTGGTAGAGACAACAGCCCAGACTGTAGATATCGGTCCGGCAGTCAAGTTCCTTCCCTCCCGCCACCTGTTCGGGGGAAATATAACTGGGAGATCCCGCCACCTCGTCATCATGAAGCAGGGTCTTGGAGTCTCGGGACACCGAAAGCCCGAGATCGGCCACCTTGATGGATCCGTCCCGGTCCACCATGATGTTTTCAGGTTTGAGATCGCAATGAATCAGGCCCGACTTGTTCCAGGCATAATTCAGCGCCGTGGCAACCGACTCAATTACGATCAGCGCATCCTTGCAGGCGAGCACCTGCTTGCGAGAAATCCATTGTCCAACATTGTATCCGTCGACATATTCCATGACGAAATAGAAGGTGCCGTTCTGCTCACTGGCATCATAGACCTGAACAATGCCGGGATGCTTGAGTTTC